>CAZPZX010000098.1:0-1531 GCA_964591235.1 uncultured Pseudomonadota bacterium | reverse complement strand
AAAAGCTGACTTCATTAATACGCGCTAAAGGAGGCGGCATATACATTCCAAAAATTGGCAAAGCAATCGTAATGCTACTGAATAAAACAAATAGATATATCTTCATATTCTTCCTTATTTTTTGCCTGAATATAGCACAAGTGATAGGGGCTTCCAGGATTATCTATATCCAAAAAGTCTAAGCATGAAGAGTTGTAAGCATTTCGTGTTTGTATCTGCTGGTGGTATCTTCAACGATTCGAGGGTGTCCGTGCGTGTTTAAAATATATTTCAAATTATATGAAGGAATTTGATATATCGCTTGTTCAAGAAGAGCATAATTAGGGATGGTATCTTTACTCAGTCTAATGATATGTTTAAGAATCTCACGAGTAACGAGAGACAATTCTTTATTGCAGTTCTCAGACTTATACTTATTTCGGGGAAAATATTCCAAAGTAAAAGATTCTTTTATACTAGAATAGCTCTGATCTTTTATCAGGCAGACATTTAATGCGATAGCTAAATCAATTATTTTTTCAAATTTAGATTGATTGGGTGACTTATGTAAGCTCATGGCATTCATCAGAACTGTTAAATCTTGTGTGTTCTGATCATCCAATGAGGGCAACTTAAGAGACTCCATGAGTATCGATAGTGTTTCAGGGCTGGAAACACTAAAAATTGTACTTAGGCTCATTGCAGATGTTGATATGTTAAAAATAATAGTCAGCAAAAATAACAATCGAAACATATTCACTGCAACACCTTTTTTTAAAACCTTAAAACTAGTTATACACTAAATGATGGTGAATGTTACAGTGTTTCTAGAGACGCTCTATGACTTTTAGGAATTATTTTTTGAGAATATCTAGCATAGCAGTAACATACTCTGTTGTTGAAACCTCAACATTTTCAAGCTCATCTTTCTCAAAAAGAGGAAAAGAGGTAGCATCGCCTGCCAAATACATGATATTAAATGGAGTTAATCCGTTAATGGCATGTTCCAACAGGTTTTGATCAACGGGAGTTTTTTGTGCTATGCCGCGAATCGTCTCAAGCACGTGGAGGGTAGGTCTATGTAAAAGATCTATTTTGTATCGTTTTTGTTGATCCTTTTCAGTGATATAAGCCTTCTCTTCAGCAATACAGCCTTTTAGATTATCCGCAAGCTCTATAATTTTTTTAAGGTTCGCTTTTGTGGGTAAGATAGCTGCTGCTTTACGTTTTGAAGGGCTTTGCATTGGCTTTGAGATACAAGGGAAAATGGTAAGCAAGACAAGCAGATTTTTAAAAAGACTGTTCATAACTTCCTTTTAATAATTAAGTACGTATTTTTATCTTAGTTTATCTCACTTTCGAGTTTAGTTCTAATAAAACAAATGCGGTAGCAATCGTGTTTGTGTGCGTTAAAGAGAGATGAATCCTAAATTGAGCAAGTGATGTGCCGTACGCTAATAATAATTTGTCATTTACGATCATTGTCGGGGCTCGTTTTTTTATGATTGTGGTTGCACGGCACAAGGTTAAAAAAGGAATTGCGTGCTCTGGC
>CAZPZX010000097.1:0-1537 GCA_964591235.1 uncultured Pseudomonadota bacterium | reverse complement strand
TCAAGGCAGAGAAAATAGTGGTACTAATATAAAATTCAAATATATTATTTATGGTTTCAAAACAAGAAAACAGATGTGATGGTGAAAAAAGATTTTTATTTTAAAAAGTACTTTTGTGCTAAAATAATATAAACAAATGGAAGTGAAAACCATTGTAAAGCAGAATCAAATTGAGTATAAGGGGAAAATTTAAAATGAGAATTCTGGTAACGGGTAGTGGGGGACAATTAGGTTACGACGTTATGAAAGTATTAAAGCAGCATAATATAGATTGTTTGGGAGCTGATAGAGCAAAGCTTGATATTACAGACTACTTATCCGCCCATAAGTTCATCATCGCTTATAACCCTGACGTTATTATTCACTGTGCTGCCTATACTGCTGTAGACAAAGCTGAAGACGATGTAGAATGCTGTCGTAGAGTTAATGCGCTAGGAACTGAAAATATAGCTAAGATATGTCATGAAATTAATGCCAAGATGGTTTATATTAGCACTGATTACGTATTTTCAGGTAGTGGCCAACGATTTTATGAAGTAGATGACGAAACAGGACCCGCCAATGTCTATGGCTTGACCAAACTGGAAGGTGAGCATATTGTGCGCAGCCTGCTCACAAAATACTTTATTGTGCGGATTTCCTGGGTATTTGGTTATAACGGTAATAACTTCGTTAAATCTATGCTAAAACTGGGAGAAACTCATTCTGAGTTAAATGTAGTAGCAGATCAAATAGGCTCCCCAACTTATACGGCAGATTTAGCGGCACTTCTTTATGATATGGTTGTTACAGACAAATATGGCATATATCATGCCACTAACGAGGGCAGCTGTTCTTGGGCGGAATTTGCTAAGGAAATATTTTTGCAGGTGGGAATGCCGATTAAGGTAAACCCTATACCTGCAATTCAATATTTAACCCATGCTGCAAGGCCGTATAATAGCAGAATGAGCAAAGCAAAGCTTACTGAAAATGGATTTAGAAAATTACCGACGTGGCAGGATGCATTGCAAAGATATTTAAAGGAAATATATTGAAATAGTAGTAAATATTTTTTTGCATTTGGTATATTTACATATGGGAAGAAAAAAATATGATATTGTCCCTTTAACAGGACTTTATGTGAGAAAAGTAATGTTAGCCGTTGCTAATGCTTGTGTTATAGGTTCAGGAGAAGTATAATTAAGCTGTTACGAAAGATAAAATAATTCATAGTGAGTATTTAAATAATGTAACAATTAGATGCTTGAAATTTAGGTACTAAACAGCTATAATTGTCATTTATTTTCCTAAAAAACAGCACAAATTATTTATAATTTACTGTTTTTGTTTAGAAATTACTATATGATTGAAGAGGGAGTGTTTTATGCGACGTTATTTACTACCATTGTTTTTAATGGTTTTTGACATATTGTTAATTATAGGTGCCTCTATAACAAGCATGTTCATGCGTTTTGATTCTACGATTTTTGACCGCTATATTCCTAACTTGGTTACAGAATTACCGTTTTTGATTTGTTCTTACTTGTTGTTTTTC
>CAZPZX010000096.1:0-1623 GCA_964591235.1 uncultured Pseudomonadota bacterium | reverse complement strand
TTCACCAAAAATACCGCTCAATTCTCCTTCACCAAGAAGATCTGCTCATTCTTGTACTTTAATAGGTTCGCCAACGCCTACTGTAACATTTGCAGTCGCCAATACTAAAAATATAGTTTGCAAAAAGACTTCAGATACTCCAATAGCTTCTTCTTCGACACTTACTAGGACTGCATTTAAGCAAGTAGTAATTAATAAAGCAAGTCAAAACTCAGCAACTTCTCCTGTAGTTAAACAAGTAGCACAAATTACTTCAGCTTCACAGCCTATCACTGATACATTTAAGCAATCTAGTAGGGACTTTAATGCACGAACGCAACATTCCAACACTCCGCCAACGTTTACCGTTCGCGCAGAAGCGATTCCAATCGATAGAACCTATCAAGACGATGGAAAAAGTATTATTCGGCAGGCTGAGCTCGCACAGCAAATACAGCGATTTATTTCTAATAACAAACTATTTTTAGATGAACTACAGCAAAAGTTAAATACCGCGACTCAACAAAGCATAAAACCTCATATTATTAAACGACAATTAGAATTAGCAGGTTATTCTATTCCTCAATATGATCTTAATGCCGAGCTCACCGTAAAAAAAGGAATGATTCTTGAGCATATCTTTAATAGAAATGGGGAATTTCAGGGATGTTACTCACAGGATAAACAAGCTCAACTTGAAGAGTATGCAAAAGGTAATTTATTTACATTCAATTATTCAACTAAACGAATGTGGAGTTGGCTAAAGAATAAAATAAAAAATTTTGGTAGTTCTCAAACGCTTGCAGAACAGATACGGACTAACCCTTATAATCTTAATCTTTATAATTTTGTGATTCAGTTCGAATCAAAAAATTTTGAAGGCGCAGCTCATTACCTGAATTTAATCAGACCAGATAGTCTCTTGGAAACTTCTCCCAGAGGAGTAATCTATAAAAATATGTATGACAGTTTTATTAATCAATTTAGTAATATAACTGATCCATCTACTCTTGCTGATAAAATGTCTGTGGTATGTAAAGATCATTCAAATCCCGTCATTCGAGAAATCTTTAATCAATTTTTTAATGAAAATACGATTTTTAAAAAATATGTTTCTGCGTATATAAAAAACTACCAAGATATTCACATTCCTCAAGCAATTGCGACGCAAAAATTCACTGAATTGCGCACTTTATATCTCAAACTCGTCACAATGCATCCCAACAATCAAGAAAAAGTGCAACAAATTAGACAAGGGTTGCTCTACATAAAAGAAGCATGCTCAGGGAATCAGCATGCAGCTCTTTTTACCAAACTTGCTCAATTAATTCACAAACAAGTAACCTCTACCAATAATTCAATAATTTTATATTGCCGTAATTTTGCACAAAGTTTTTCTTCTCTAGAAGCACAACAAATACAACAAGAAATTTTACCGTTTATTAATAAAGCAGTTGATCTGTTGCAAAGTATTCCAGGAAACCCTTTGGATGAGCCGGCTCAACTGAGCAAACAGTGTGCTCAAGAAATTCTAGCAAATGCAAACATTTTATATGATGCGTTAGCGCACGGAGATTTACCCAAAGCACGGTTTATTAAAGAACATATATTGCCAACATTAACACCCGAATATATTAAAGCACA
>CAZPZX010000095.1:0-1636 GCA_964591235.1 uncultured Pseudomonadota bacterium | reverse complement strand
AAAAAAATACTCCTATTGCTGCTATGCAGTCCTATTGTTGTTTTAGCTGCTGGCACAACATCCCCAGCAAAAGCAGTAGTTGCACCAGTTGCAACTAAAGCTGAAACATTAAAAAAGGTTGAAGAAAAAAAAGTTGAAGAAACTTCGATGATTGAAGACTTAAAATTGTTGTATAAAAGTACTGAAGCAGCGCGTACTAAAATAAAAAATCATGCAGTAGCTCAATACAATATAATTACTAATTCAGACACGTTCCAGTTAGGGAAATGTGCTGTTGGTGGTCTTTTGGTGTATTATGGCACAAAGCAGTTGCAGAGTTTTACTACAACTAAGGTGAATGGTGGATTAGGTGAGATTGCGATAAATAATCCATTTGCTGAGGATCGTCCTAAAGTAATCTATCAGTTTTTGAGAAATCGAGATAATTTTAAAATATGGCTTAAAGACCCGGTAACAAAAGCAGGCATGAAAATTGTGGTAGGAGCTTTTTTAGTTAAAAAGCCAATTATGAGCTTAGCGGCAGCATATGATAAGGCAGTAAAGAAATTCTTATAATTTACCAAACAGTTTTCGCAATTCAATTTTTGCCTGTTCAAGTCGTTTTTTGTCTTGAGCAGGCAGTTTTTTTCCTGCACGATTGATATAGAAATTCAGCATAGACATTGCGGATTGAAATTTTGTTCCTTTGGTTCGATCGCTGGCCAAAACAGATCGTTTTAAACTTTGGGCAACTTCTTTTGGGGAGCGAGTAAAAACTCCCGGTTCTAGATCCATTGCGTATGAGGTTTGAGTAACTTTCTGTGACCAATACTTTTTTTTAGACATAAAAAAAGCTCCTTTTTATTTATCATAAAAAAGAGCCAATAAAATCAGCAATACTTAAAATTATCTAAAGTATTTTTTAAACTTCTCGTTCATGCGTAAAACTGAAGCAAATAGTGTCTGCTGTGAGATTTGTTCAAAGGGAACCCATGCAAGATTATGGGACTCTTCGCTCACCACAAAATTACTGTCTTTGGGTGCTTGCATAAGATAACGCACATCATAATGGTAGGCGCATGCTGAGTTGATCGCATGAATATCAATATCAAAAACACCTTCATTCAAAAATTGTAAACCCAGAATTCCCGATTCTTCCAGTGCTTCTTTGGCAGCTACTGCTTTGCAATCGGTAAATCCATCATTATGGCCACCTAACTGAACCCATAAATCAAATTTTTTATGATGCGTGAGTAGTGCATGAGTACGCTCATGATTCACAATCCAGACTGAACTGCAAATATGGCCTCGGTTAGCGCGCTCAAAACCAGCAGGGTTATTTTCTAAGAAACTTAGAAAATGACTGATCATATGGTGTTCTTCAATGGTGCATAATCTGCTGGTTTTGAATTTTTCTAATTCTTTAATGAGAGAATAGTTCATAGTTATCGCTTTAAGATTGCTAAGAAGGCTTCTTGTGGAACTTCTACCGTTCCTACTTGTTTCATCTTCTTTTTACCTTCTTTTTGCTTCTCTAAGAGTTTACGCTTACGGGAAATATCACCACCGTAACATTTTGCCGTAACGTCTTTTCTGAGGGCTGAAACCGATTCGCGCGCAATAATTTTGGCGCCAATCGCCGCTTGAATTGCAACTT
>CAZPZX010000094.1:0-1656 GCA_964591235.1 uncultured Pseudomonadota bacterium | reverse complement strand
GGGGGCGGAAAATGCCTATTCGTACATTACCCAAATTTGATATTGAATTTACTTCTAATATCGCAAAACATCTGAAATCCACCTTTAATAGATCCGCTGAGCTATTAGAGCATCCAACAGTACTCTTTGTAGGACATACAAAAGTTGGGAAAAGCGCGGCTGTAAATTCTTTATGCGGCGTTGAATTTACACAAGATGGTTATGAGTTGATTCCTCACGGGCAGCTCTATTCTCCGATGAGTAATGAACTAACATCAGGTACTCTTTATCCTATCACCTTGAAAGTAAAGGGCAAAGATTTTACTTTAACCGATACTCCCGGGTTTTCGCCAAATCATATACAAGACGGAGGCTTGAATGGTCAAGCCCCTACCTATTCTGCGTTAGAAGTGGCTGAGTCTATTGCCCGACTTCTTGCCGCTAGGATGAGCCCAGTTAAAGCTTTGGTTTTTGTTATTGATCAACGAGAATTGGCATCAACAGATCTAGGTGTGAGATTTAAACAATGGATGCAAGAATTTATTGATTTCATCCCGAATTTTAAAGAGGTAAAGGATTCAATTTTATTTATATTTAACCATGGGACGGCTGAATCTGGCAATGAAGAAAATATCGAGTTATGGTTAACTAAACACAAAGAATTACTTGAAGCTACCAATCAAGATGGAGTTGAGGATAAATTTATCGAGTTAATCAACGTGATGCTAGCGGCGTTAGATACTCCACGGTTAATAGCATTAAATGTATTTAATGCGGAACAAAAAGATAAATTTTTTGAAACCGTTCGTGATATGGAACCGATCTCTAAAGATTTATTTCAGTTAGCAGGAGTGCCCGGGTTAAGCGACAGGCTTTTGAATTTTGAATATGAAATGCTATGTATCCTGGAAAATCTAGAAGATGTCATTTTGGATTCGGAAAACGCTAGAGAAGCGGTAGAAAATTTTAAAATGCTCGCATTTAAATTAAATAACTTTCTGGCAAACAGCAGTGCAATAAAAAAACAAGACTATTTAATCAATCTAATGAATAGTCAAGCTAATGGACTTATTCCAGAGGATAATGCAGGATTAGCATTAAGGGTAAATAGCATTTTAGAGTTAAACAATGAAATAAGAAAATATCAAAACCAGGTTAAAGAAAAAGAGGCAAGTATTGCCAGACTAAAAGAAGAAATCGCAAGCTTGAGTAGTACTACCGAACTAGAAGCATTGCATACATGGTCTATAACTGCGCCTGGTCACGAAGTTGGCTTCTGGGAATGGCTTCTTCCATTTTCATATAATTATTCAACTAAATTTACAGCGGGAAAAAACATTGATACATCTAATACATTTTATTTTAAAAATGAAAATAAAATTAGAATTCACTCGGTTGAATTTAAGCAATTGTCACAAGAGGAAGATGTAGGTATTTTTTATACGGATATTTTAGAACATGAAAAGGGTAACATGGTGGTACGTTATGAACAAAAACCCGGTGAAGCACTGAACTTTGAAGTTAAGATTCTTTGTACAAAACAAGCCCTAAACGAAAAAACAATACGCGCAAAAGAGGAATCATTAAGTGCAGAATCAACAGAACTTGAAGCATTGAAAATAAAAGTCGATGAGTATCAAAATCAAGCACAGGATAAAAAAGAATCTTTAAAAAAAT
>CAZPZX010000093.1:0-1670 GCA_964591235.1 uncultured Pseudomonadota bacterium | reverse complement strand
ATCATTATAATTTTGCAAGATCTTCGATAGTTTAAACCATCGCTTTACTTTTTCATTGGTAGGATCTTGCTTACTTTCTTCCAATAAAATATCAAGCTGCAATGAATATGCTTGCTCTAGAACACACTTGAAATCTGCTATGAAAAATTCCTTGTTTCTTGTATCCGAAATTCCTGTAGGTGTAACAGGGTTAGTTGATATCGAAATGGGCACCGTTGGTGTTGAAGAAGAGCTGCTAGATGCTGAAGTTGAATTACCGGCCGTTGAAGAAGAAACTGAAGGTATTGAACCAGATTTTTTTATGCTATTAGTTGATTTAAAATAAGAATTTTTCCATTTAGCAAATCCTTCATGCAAACATCGTTTTAAAAACTCCTTTCGATTGTCCGATAATTGGGTTTCACTGGCTAACTCTTCAATCAATGAATTCCAATCTTCTCCCTTATTATATAAACTTTGATATATACAGGAAGAAGACCACAGTACAGCAAAACTGTCTGCGGAAAAATCGAGATAATAAGCTGTAAACCCGCTCATTAATTCCTTATAAATATGGTCATTTAATTTTTTTTCGACGTTTTTATCTTCAAAACGATCTGTGGTAATACGGTGCGCAAGTGTTAACATCTTCTCTTGAAAAGAGGTAATCACCTGCAGTTGTTGCTCAATAAGCGGATTTTTACGATCGTCCTCTTGAAATTGATTTTTATATTCTTCTTTAGCTTTTGTTAAATGTTCTAATGCTGCATTAACATCCCCTTGTAAAAAAATATTTTTTCCCGCATGATAATGTAGACCGCACTGTAATAGAGAATTAGCTTCGTCTTCTTTTAATACGGCCTCCCAATGCTTCTGCGCAGCACTATAATGTTTTAAATAACGTAAAAAAATACCTTGTAGCAATCCTATTAGTTGAAATGGAACAGAAGCTTCCTTTTTAAACTCACTATTACAACATTGACTTAACAAATCCGCTTGGATTTTTACCAAAAGCTCATCCGGAGCAGATTGTGTATTTATTAGTGCCTTACAAATATCTCCCAACATAGATTCAAACATAGGTATTTTATATCGACTATATATGTCTTTCTTATTATCCGATAAATTTTTAAGATTGCTAATAGCTTTTTCATACTTACTATCGTCTTTTATCATGATTATAATGGCATAGAGTGCATAATACTCCTCGCTATGAGCCCATACAGTATAAAAAATAGAATTCTGAGTTGTTGCAATGCACAATTGTATCCACTCTTGAGCTTTATCAAAGTCAGTGGCGAGTAAAGATGATAGGCTCAACCAATAATAGGTGTGAGCCTCATAGAATGAACTAACTTCTTTAGCATATTCTAAAAGTGTTTGTAGTAAATCGTTAGCCTCATCCAGAGAAAATTGCAATAAACAATTAAACGCTTTACGAGACAATGTGTGAACATGGTGAGCAGACTTGACAAAACCACATTCCATATCGCAATTATCTTCATTCTCAAAGGCTTTCGCCAATATTGAAAATGCACCACCATTAGCACCATATTCAAACTTGTCTGCATTTAATAATAATCGCGTTGCTGAAAAATCAGTTTTATTAACTTTTGTTAAAAATTTATTGAAAGACTTATAATGATACTCAACCCAACACCCCGATAAGTTTTCATCAAGCTCTTCACCAC
>CAZPZX010000092.1:0-1733 GCA_964591235.1 uncultured Pseudomonadota bacterium | reverse complement strand
TGATAAGCATAATGTATATGTGATTAACTCATTAGATATTGAAGATTACGTATGCTGTGTATTGCGCACTGAAAGCTGGCCCGGCTGGCCGTTAGAAGTTAATAAAGCACTTGCAATTAGCTCTCGCAGTTATGTGATTGGGGTAGTACTTAATCAGATAACCTCTAAATTACCGTATCATATTAAAAATACCAATCGCCATCAAACCTATGCAGGGGTGCATAAAGATCCCATTTTAAAACAAGCGGTAGAGGAAACAAAAGGCATCTATCTTACTTTTGAGGGCAAACCAATCGTTGCGATGTTTGATGCTTGTTGCGGTGGGGTGGTTCCCAGTTTAATTGAGGGAGTTAATTTTACGCATGCTCCTTACTTAGCGCGTACGTATGCCTGTAAATTTTGCACTAAGGCGCGTGGGTATAGTTGGCTGGGCGTGCATTCATTTAAACAATTTGAACAACTTCTGCAGTCAGACTTTCCTAAAGTAAAAGATATTCTAGATGTTAAAAACTATAAAGTCGATAAAGCGGGTATTGTTCAATCTATTCAGATTAAAACCAAGCAACACATGTTTCATATTCCGACTAAAAAGATCTACTATCTATTACCAAAAGTACGTAGTTTTTATTTTGATATTCAAACTAAAAATGGAAAGATTATATTTGCAGGCCATGGAATTGGTCACCATTTAGGGCTGTGCCAATGGGGAGCGCGCGAAATGGTGGCGCAAGGATATAATTATCGGCAGATCTTGGATTTCTATTATCCCGGCACGCAATTTATGAGATTATTTTAGGATGGTTACATGACTACGCTATTTAAAAAGCATATTTCTTATTGTGTTTTTTGCCATTAGCGGTGTTTGTATGGGTTACTCGGTATCAAGGCCTCTTTTCTCAAACAATAAAGTCTGATGCCTGGCAGATTGCTTTCTATTTCGGGGCAACAAGTGCATTAATAATAATTGCTATCTATTTTTTATTTGGTTTTCCTATCAATCAAATTGCATTAAGTGCCAACCTTTTCCTGATAATGTCGGCAATCCTTTTTTTTATTAACTTTGAGTTTCTTCTTTATTTTTTAAGTGATTACAGTGGCAGTGTTTTTTTCTTGTGTGTCGTCCTGACTAGTTTATTGTGCATATCTACTCAGGCTAAATGTATAAGTGACCCGGAACTAAGCCCTTCGCAAAACCGACGTCTTTGTATGTTTCTTTTATTTGGATCAGTTTTTGCGTTTTGATGTTTAATAGTTATGGAATAATGATTTCAATTGTGATTCCATTTGTTTTGCTCCGATTGCTATCGGCATCTAAATTTCGAATATTATAGTTGTAACTATAATATATAGATCTACTAAGATTTAGTTTTAGCACTTTTTTGTAGTTCAACTTCTAAATACTGTCGAGCATCACTGGTAAATTGATTGTAATGAAGTAAAATACGTAAACTATGAGTCAAATTATTCATGGGACTAAATCCACGCAGTTCTGTATCAATTAATCCGATTGTTTTTTTATGAGTGTGCACTAGATTTCTTGAACTGCAATCATAATAATAGGTATCTTCTAAGAGTAATTTGAGCTGTTGTGCTTGTTCTAAATTAATAATTCCATCGTGCTCGCCTATAATTTTTTTTGCGACAATGACGTGTTCGGGAATACTAAAAGTATTTTTTTTTCGTAACTCTAGTGGAATAGAATATTCTTCTTGTATTGGTAACTCCAATAAATA
>CAZPZX010000091.1:0-1786 GCA_964591235.1 uncultured Pseudomonadota bacterium | reverse complement strand
TTTATGAAAAATTATTTAAAGGACAAGGTGTTTGCGTAGGAAAAGAAAACATTGATTACCCTGATGCTGCACAGGCAGTAAAAGCAATTCGTGCTGATGGCGGCATAGCTGTTTTAGCTCATCCTGGGGCTCAAGATAGTTTGCATTTAGTTAAAATGTTGGTGAAGGCCGGACTAAATGGCATTGAATTGGTACATAATAAAAATAACGATGAAGTAAAAGAAAAAATTATCGAGTTAGCACAACAATATGGTTTGTTTTTGACCGGTGGCAGTGATTTCCATGGGAAGTATGACACTGTGCAGGAATTTGGCAGCTACCTGTGTCCGCAAAGTTCTTTTGTTGGTTTGCAAAAATGCAGTCCTAATTATTTTTTCTTTATTCAGGAATTGGCTTTTAGAGCTGGAGCGCGTTTGCAGGAATATAATACTTTGTGCAAGGATATTATGTGTAAAAATGGTGATACTTCTAATTTACTAACCGAATTTGATATTAAAATAGAGAAATTTTTGGCTGATGAAATTCGTTATAAATTTCCTAGCCATGGTTTTATTACTGAAGAAAAGGTAGTTACTAATATAGGTACTGAAGATTACACTTGGATTATAGACCCTATTGATGGCACGACCAATTTTATTAGTTCCGGTAATGATTTTGCTGTTTCCATTGCCTTATACAAAGAATCAAATCCGGTTATGGGAGTTGTGTATGATGTTATGTCCGGCAAAATGTACGTAGGAGTGAAAGACGGCGGAGCATGGCTTAATGGGGAAAATATAAAGCCTATTTCCGGTGCAAAATGTTTGCAGGATGCTGTTGTTGATTGTAGTTTGAGAAGTATGGTTTATCTGAGTAAAGAAAAAAATATAAACTTTTTTTACTTGTCTGGGAAAATACGGGCTCATAGATCCAGTGGCTGCGCTTCCCTAGCAATTTGTAAGATAGCACAAGGCTCATTGGATATTTATTTATCAGCATACTTGTATATATGGGATTATGCGGCGGCAAGAATTATTCTGGAAGAAATGCATGGACTTATGGTATTCGACGATGAAGATAATTGCTTAGACACATTAATAGCTAAGCGTGTTTGTGCAACAGCATTTTCTAATAATAATATTGCTGAAGACTTTCTACAGTTGAGCGTGCAATAGTAAGAGCTGGTTTTCACAGCTTTTATTTATTGCGCAATTTTATATTTCATAATTCCCGCTAACGTGATAAGATATGAATGTGATAATTATAACGAGAATGGGAGTTTTTTGATGCGGGAATATACAAAAATATATATTACAAAAAAAGCAGAATTCAGTGCTAGATTGGGTCATCCTTGGGTTTTCGCGGATGAGATTATTCGAATAGAGGGCAATTACATTGACGGTGATTTAGTGGATGTCATGAATGATAAAGCTCGTTATATTGGTACGGGTTTTATTAATAATCATTCTAAAATAAGAGTAAGGATTATTTCACGTAATGCTAATGATAACTTTGACGAAAAGTTTTTTGAACGCCGTTTGCGTTATGCCGTCGAATATAGACATACCGTAATGCCTGGGGCAGATTTTAAATGTTGCCGCTTGATTTTTGGCGAAGCGGATTTTTTACCGGGGTTAACGGTGGATCGCTTTAACGATGTGTTGGTAGCACAAGTGCTTTCCTTGGGAATAGAAATACGAAAAGATATGATTTTCAATCTTTTAGTAAAAATATTAGAAGAAATGGGCGAAAATATTAGCGGTATATATGAGCGCAATGATGTTAAAATTCGCGTGCTTGAGGGTAT
>CAZPZX010000090.1:0-1904 GCA_964591235.1 uncultured Pseudomonadota bacterium | reverse complement strand
GCGTGGTATGTCCTAATGGATCTCGCGCGTAACGTGTAATCAATTCCGGTGCGGGACCTCGATTAGGGCTGTTAGGGTGACGTCTATCATCGTAGGCTTGTTTGTCTGGCCAACTCAACACTTCCGCTCGCACTTGCGAGGCTTCATTCACGTCATAATCTGTGATACGGCCCATAGGCGTGCGTTTCTTGATTCTCACACCGTTTAAATTATGCCAGGTATTCCATACATAACGACGGGCATCCAAGTAAGCATATTCCAACTGCAACGCATTTGCTAATATCACTTCAGACACTAAACCATCCGCTAATACCGTCATGCAGAGACGGCCATTGGATTCTAATACCCAACCTCTGACCACATTTCTTGCATCGGTTTCAGCAACCTGCCCACCACGCGCATTAAAATGCCGCTTGGTCGTTGGTCTTAAGCGCTTTTTAGCAACAGTGGTATCCACGCCACTGTTATCCACTTGCACCCAGCATGCGTAGCCTTGATGGAACGTAGTGACATCAAGGAAGTGGCCTAAATTAATCGCCGAAATCATATTTAAATTCTATTCCTGCTGCTCCCGAACTTAAAAGGAGAAAACTATTTTTAAGATAACGATGACTTTTGTTTTGCAGGCATTTTTAGCTTGAAATTTTCTCATGCAAGAACCTAATAATTTCACATACTTAATTAATAAATCTTATTTTCGATAACGTAATTCGACGGTAAAAAATAGTATTCTCATTTTATTTTGCTTCTCAGGTATTTTACCATGAGTTTGTTTATTATTTTTTTGTTTTATCGTTATTATTATCCATACTAAGTTAATAAATTCATTTTATTTTTGTTTTGTTTTGTATTTTTCACCTTGATGTCACTGCGTTCCATCAAGGCTACTCTTGCTAGCATGACCTACGGAATCAAACAAAGGATCTGCCAATGAATTCAGCTGAATACCATCCGATTTAGCAAACAAATCTATGGTTTAGACCATTAACCTTTGACAGTTAATGAGGATACACCGCCTTTTTAATTCGTCAATTTAACTACGTACACAACTTTCGATCATAGCTCAATCTCTTAGGATGCCAATTAAGACTCGAAATAAGCTTTATCAGGGTACTCACCTTTTTTCCAATACCTTATCAAAACTATAGAAGCACATTTTGCATAAGAGCCATTGTCATTTTCTGCAAGATTGACAATATAAATATCACCATTTCTTTTATCTATTTTTAACTTACCACTAACATCCTTTCGCCTATATCTTTTTTTACCGCTAGCTGAAATATACTCTTCTCCTGCTACAGAAAATTGATACGTATAAAAAGCAAAATCTTTATCATCTGAATTAATTTTAAAAACTTTCACATAAATCGCCATGCTTAAGGCCTCCAAATTAGCTCATCTGAGCTAACAAATTCTTCTGGCTTCCAAACTCTTCCACTATCTTCTGCTGCAAGATGCGCAGTGGGATAGTCTGTTTTAAATATACTTTCAAACCGAGACTCAAAATATTCATGCTGTAGCAGAACTAAATCTTGACTTACAAAATTTCCTTTTTGCAATCTATTCCATGCATCAGCAATTTCAATATAGGGATCAAATTGGGCAATACGTCCATCAGATAAAATATGCTCATTAATAAAGATATGTTCTTTTACCCTTTGAATACGGCACTCTGGTATCCCGGTATTTTTTGATATATGGGCAACATCAACATTTGTTTTTAATAACCTAACTTGATTATAAAAAGCAGCAGCTTCTTGCTCCCCTCTAAAAACAGCTTGTACAGTAGTAAATTGTCGCCCTCCAACATCCATAATACTATTCATTTCTGTATATTTTGCTGATTTTGCAAACAAACTCCACCCCTGCCTCCTCGGATACTTCGTTGCCATATCAACCGCCGT
>CAZPZX010000089.1:0-1953 GCA_964591235.1 uncultured Pseudomonadota bacterium | reverse complement strand
TGATGCAATATCTAAAGGCACTATGGATGGATTACAGCTTGCATTAGCAGTTGCGGCGATGCTGATTGCATTTTTAGCATTAATCGAAATGAGTGATTTTTTATTAACGATGTTGAGTACCGCATTAAATAGTTGGTTTTCATGGCATTTGCCACCGTTGACCATCGCAACAATTTTCTCTTATATTTTTGCGCCATTTGCTTACTTGTTAGGTCTAACGGGTACTGAATTATGGGAAGCAGGTAAATTATTGGGTATAAAAATATCAGCAAATGAGATGATTGCATATAGCCACCTGGCTAAAACGGCTGTTTCTGATCGTACTTTCATTATTTTAGTATATGCATTATGCGGGTTTTCTAATTTTTCATGTATTGGAATACAAATCGGTATGATTAATGCGTTAGCACCTGAGAAAAAACATTCAGTAACTCAATTAGGCTTATATGCAGTGTTGGCAAGTGCGCTTGCTAACTTGCTTTCTGCTATGATTGTTGGGCTGATCTTGTAAGTAGTTAAAACTTCTTGGTAAAACAAAATCGAATGTCACACAGGTACAAAAAATTTTGGTTTAAAAATATGAAAACACGTTATGTTGTTGTTGCAGGTGGAGTTATTTCTGGTGTTGGAAAAGGAGTAACCACTGCTTCATTAGGAAAAATCTTAAAGGAACATGGTTATAAAACAACGCTTATTAAGATAGATCCTTATATTAACTATGACGCAGGTACATTGCGCCCGACTGAACATGGTGAAGTATGGGTTACTGATGATGGCGGAGAGATAGATCAAGATTTAGGAACGTATGAACGTTTTTTAGATCAAGATATTCCCAAACGCAACAACATTACAACCGGTCAAATTTACAAAGCAGTAATTGATCGAGAACGGCGTGGTGAATATTTAGGCCAAACCGTACAGTTTATGCCTCATATTCTTGATGAAGTGAAGCGACGTATTGTAGAGGCATCTCAAGGTTTTGAAATTGCCATTATTGAGTTAGGTGGCACGGTGGGCGATTATGAAAACGTACCGTTCTTATTTGCCCTAAAAGGTTTAGAGCGCGAGTTAGGGGCTGATAGTATTGCCTATGTATTGGTAACGTATTTGCCGATTCCTGATCATGTACAAGAGATGAAAACAAAACCTACGCAACAAGCGGTGCGTTTATTGGGTCAAGAAGGCATTTTACCTGATTTTATTATTTGCCGTGCTAAGCAAGCACTTGATGAAGTGCGTAAAAAGAAGATCGAGCAATGTTCACATGTGCATTCAGACCAAATCATTTCTGCTCCCGATATTCAAACAATTTATGAAATGCCGATTTTACTTGAACAAGAAAAGTTGGGTCAAAAGATTTTAAAGCACTTTCATTTGCAATCCCGTAAAGAGCCTGATTGGAACACCTGGAAACAACTGGTTGCGACCATTAAAAATCCACCCTCACGCATTAAGATTGCAATTGTGGGTAAATATCTTGATATTGGTGATTTTAGCTTAACTGATAGCTATGTGAGTATCTATCAAGCCCTCGTCCATGCCGGTGCGGCATCATCGGTTGGGGTTGAAATTAGTTGGATTAATTCACAAACCTTTGAACAACACCCGGAAAGACTTCAGGAGTTATCTGCATTTGATGGCATGATTATTCCTGGTGGTTTTGGAAATTCCGGTGTTGAAGGTAAAATTGCAGCTATATCATATGTGCGAACCCATAAAATTCCGTATTTAGGATTATGTTATGGAATGCAATTGGCAGCAGTAGAATTTGCGCGCAATAAATGTGATATGAAACGGGCACACACGACTGAAGTTAATCAAGAAACTGAATATCCGATTGTTGATATTTTACCAACGCAAAAGCACCTTCTTGCAGAGCAATCATATGGCGGTACTATGCGATTAGGCTCATATCAAGCAACGATCAAAAAAGAAAGTAAAATTGCGCAACTG
>CAZPZX010000088.1:0-2086 GCA_964591235.1 uncultured Pseudomonadota bacterium | reverse complement strand
TTATAATGATACTCAACCCAACACCCCGATAAGTTTTCATCAAGCTCTTCACCACCCTTTAAAAGAACTTGCACAGGATGGAATTGTCCAAATCCCCCTCTTAATCTTGCTATCAACGCAGAGACAGTAAGTTGAACGGCAATATATGGATTAAATGGCATTTTGTTTATTTCACAGTGAATCTGATAAATTTCTTGTATTGCTGATTCAAGTTGAGGAGATAATGTTGATTGAGAGTGACCGGAATAGGCACGGAGAATGTGATAAAATTGACTATCTTTTTTTTCATAAAATTGCTTAGTAGTGCGGACAACTGCTTCGCTGATTTTTTCCTTAAAAA
Source organism: uncultured Pseudomonadota bacterium (assembly GCA_964591235.1). Lineage (GTDB taxonomy): Bacteria > Babelota > Babeliae > Babelales > Vermiphilaceae > BTUB01. Next base: position 1,746 of record CAZPZX010000088.1, on the reverse strand, counting down.
CTTTATACTCATTGTGATGTTTTTCCGCATAAACCTTATCATAAAAACTCAGCTCACTATCCATAATTTTTTCTAGTGCTAGATTCACATAATTGTTATTATCGTATATTTTTGTCGCAGCTGGACTTGACTGTTGGTGTAGATATTCGTCACATATTGTTTTTATTGCATTAACTACTGCTTTTGCATTTGTATTATAAGCAGTTCCCTTTTCAGGTCGATTTAGTCCTTCTATTTTTGAAAATTTATTTTCTCCCTTTCTTGTAACCTTCTGGTGTATTATAGCAGGATAGTCTTCCACACATTCTCGATCAAGATAAATCTCTGTTACGTCTTTTAACAGCGTCTGTTCATTTGTCTTTTTTAAAAGAAGCAAATACTCATTTATTGAGGCCGTAAGATGCTGAATTGTTACTACTTCATAGCCATTATTTAAAATAAACTGTCTGAATCGCTCTAGTTCAGATACATTGTTTTGTTGAGCTAATGTAAATACAAACGCTTCCTTTTGTTTAGCCCACTCTATAACATCGATATCCACTGAATCAATAATAACCACAGCATTTTTTAAATTTAACCCCCCCAATTTTTCTCGCAAATTTGCTTTCAAAGAAGTCTTGTTCGCATTACCTCTGAAAAGTAAACTAACATCGGGGAAAACAATGCCCGCGCCCTTATGAAGCAGTTGATTAGCCATCTCTATACAAAAGCTGTCTTCAGTTTCACAAAAATATTCTAGTAACAAATGGAGTGGTGTTTTAAAAACCACCTTTTTAAGTGCATAACATTCTTCGTTTGCTACCCCAAATTGATGTTGTGTCTTTACATGTTTATATACCCAAGAATAATTATCAAAGGAATCTGACTCCCAAACATATGTTTCCAACAAGGAATAATGATATATTTTCCGTTGATAGGATGGACTCATTATCTTAAACTCAGGATGCTCTATTAATAACTTAACCAAACTTTGGTCGTTACATAATACCGCCAGGTGAAAACTCGATATAAACTGATACGGAGATGGTTCATTTTCTTCATCGCGGAAAAAAGCATACTCACTTTCGGCAATATTGGTCGTTTTTGTTTCGTAAAAATTAAAACCATTGTTAGGTAGCATCGCATTTCTTATCTCATTCAGCGATTCCCTACGTCCTTCATAAATTGTTTGCTTACATCGTTTTGGTAAATTGGAAATAAATAAAAATTTATCTGCTGAGAGGCTCAGTGGATTACCTTTTATAGCCATTAACCCTAATTGAGTCTTTGGCTTTGAAGCCACCATAACCTCTGTAAATGAGGCGGCTCTTAGACGAGCTGCTATCTCAAAATACTTCTGTGCTTCTTCCTGATGATGCTGTCGATATAAAACCTCCCCTTTTAAAAAACAAAATGTTGGGTCATAATAGCGATTTAATTCTTGATTAATAAGAATCAAGGCTTCGTCTAACTTCTCTAGTTGAAGCTGACACTTCGCTAAAGCTTTTGTATAGCATCTACTTGCTTCTTTATTGATTTTTGCTGTTTCCACCACTTTCATCAATACTTTTTCAGCGCGTTGATATTTTTTAGACTTATATAATTGCACGCCTTCTTCATACAGTTCATATATGCTTTTTTCTTTACTGCCTGACTGACCCACGTGATACCTCTCTTCTTTAATCTAATGCGTGATCGCCCCATTTCTGTCCTTATAATGAACAAATTTGATCTTACCAGCAACATATTCTTTGATCAATGCCCAGT
>CAZPZX010000087.1:0-2119 GCA_964591235.1 uncultured Pseudomonadota bacterium | reverse complement strand
ATGGATGCTGGCACACATGGCAGAGCAAGATGTTTTGATCAGGATGTTGTTGCGCATAGTGAATAATCAAATCGTTTACTTCAGAATGTTTTTTTTTGCATATTCTGCAGTGGTGTTTGTTGTCCGGGTTCATCCCTTTTGCGCGTTTAGTTTCGTTAGAAAGATGAACATCTACTGTTGGTTGGGAGTACAAGGGATTGCGCTGTTTGGAAATAATACTTTGGGCTAATGCTGCAATATTCTGATCCTCATAGTCAGGTAACACCGGATAATCCACCGGCTGAGTAAATACTTGTTCATAGCCGGGATTGCAGTGTAAGTCAAAAAGTTCATGAATTTCATCGTTGCTCATACCAATTACCGATGTAATCCATAAGGAGCTAATAATCAATCGTTTGCTCATATTATTTTTTGTTTCTTTTTTCAAATGTGATTGAGTTAAAAATGCCTAAGCTTGTATTTATCAGATGTTTTGTTTTTATACATCAAATGTAAATGGCTGGTCAGTAAGTTTAATAGTAACAACAATTCTTTCACGATTCTCCTTTATTGGTAGAATGTGGATTAATTTTTTCTTTTTTTACATCCGTGAGCGAAACAGTCCTTTCAAATGCTTGTTTGGCACGGCGTAAACTTCCGTAAATAATGCTTCCTTCTTTTGATGCCTCATGTTTGGCCGGCGGATAAGCAGGTTTTAGATTTGTTGAAGATTGAGAGGCGCAAATAGTGCCTTGGTAGGTTCGTGATACGCGTTCATTTATTTTGAATACCGCTTTCTCTATTTCTTGAGCATTTTGTGCATTAACACTTACCGCGCTGAGTTCTTCATTGCCTTTCATAGTGCTGCTTTTATCTTCAGCAGAAGATTCTGTGCTCGTTTTTTGTGAGCCTTGATGTGATGCGATAGTTTTTTGGCGCTCAAGATGTCGCGCAATTTCATTCTGTTGTTCTTGGGCATGTTTGGCTGCTTCATAGTGACTTAAGCCTGCACCCAGAAATGATTCTAGTGTTGTATTGCCCGGCTGATCCTTCTTTTCAGTTAACAACACATAGGTATGATATTTTTTTTCTCCATCTATCAGATTAGACTGTTTCTTTAATTCAGAATCGCTGCTGGTAAAGTAAGCATAAAAAGTTTGCTCGGGTAATTCCGGAATCATTTGATTGCACGTTGCCTCCAGTGTCGCTATTAATTTTTTACTATTACGCACGATGCAGGGTCCCAGTGGAAAAATTTGAATGGTGTCTGCATCATAAATGGGTATTTCCAAATTACTGATTCGATGAGTTAGCTGAAGTAATGGTGTTTCTACGGTTACGGTCTTTTTGGGTTCTAATTTTTTATTTTTTATGTAAAAGGTAGATGATGTGTTATTTTCAAAGACCACTGTAACAACATAATCAGTAAGACAATCCCTGTTTTTTAATCCAATCTCTTCTTCTGCTAAACGGTTAATCTGAGCTTGTTTTAATTTTTTTGATACGATTTTTTGTTGAATTTCATCAGTTGCTTCCATGAGTGTATCTTGTTTTTTGTTTAGACCTGTAGGATGAGGTTTTTGTCGAGCCTTTTCTACATCTGCAAGGTATTGCAAAGCTTTATTATAACGCTTTAATTGATCAGCCTGATGTTCTGACGAGCGTGGCTTTTCCATGCTAAAAAGAATGAGGGAGTTGCTTATAAGAGAAAATAAAAAAATGAAAAATAAGTGTTGAGCTAGCATATTTTCCTAAGATAAAAATGTTCATTAGCTAGCGTAACAGGCTCTCTGAAAGCTTTCAAATAAATAATTATATTATCATCTTGACCATTAAAAAATGGGTATGATAGACGTGGTAACAGGTGTAACAATTGCTAAAAATAAGGAGTTACCAATGTGTAAAAAATGTAAAAAAAGTAAATGCACTTGCAAATAGTGCACTCAAAAGAGCGGGCGTTAATGAGACGCCCGCTCTTTAATTAAATTAGGGTAATTTTGTTTTAATTTCTTTGGTACCGATAGTTACCTGAAATGCCGGATCATTATTTGATACAGCTAGACTAACACCAGGTCTATTTGCTTTAGCTTTGAATGAGATAATATCTCCCTGTGTTAATTCCGTAACAAAAGTATGTGAA
>CAZPZX010000086.1:0-2158 GCA_964591235.1 uncultured Pseudomonadota bacterium | reverse complement strand
TATCGTTGCGGGAAATTTCCTTGGAACCGACATTACCGGTATGTTTGACACAGACCCTAATACGGGTGATTTTTTAGGTTTCTTACGCACCTCTCAATTATCAACCTGCCATAATTCAACCTGGGGCGGTAGTTTACCTGCAGACACTAATGTAATTACTGGCGCATTAACGGAAAATCTTATTGCCTTTACTTCTAATAATATAACTGTTCGCCGTAATTACATTAATACTAACAAATTAGGTACCGGAATCTTTGGTCACTATTCAATCGGCGTAGAATACGAAGGTGGTACTGGTATCACGGTGGATAATAACGTTATCTCAGGATGCAATGATGCAATGCAACTTTTAGCGCCCAATAACTATGTAGTTACCAATAATAAAATTGGTACTAACGCAGCAGGAACTGCTATTCTGGGAAATATTGGTAGTGGCATGTTACTTTCTGCAGAAGCAGCTCCCGTAACAAGTATTACCGTTACAAATAACCTTATTTCAGGCAATAAGGTAGGAATACGATTAGGATATAATTTCCCCGGACAAGATTCTGGGATCACTAATACAACTATTCAAGGCAATAAAATTGGAACTGACATAACTGGTCAACGAGTTCTTGGTAATGCACGTAGTGGAATCCAGATACAGGGAGCGGTTAGCAACAGTCTTATCGGCTCATTAAATCAAACACTTTCAGAACTTAACGTAATTTCAGGTAACCAAGAAGACGGCATCCGAATTACTGAAGGCGCTTCATTAAATACCGTGCGCTTTAATCATATTGGTACTAATATCATTGGAAATGCTTCAAATGATGCAAATGGGAACTCATTTGGCAACGCTCTTGATGGAATACGCATAGGTATTGGTCAGGCGGCTGCAAGCTCTAATAATGTTTAATTGCGAATACTAGTTATAAAAATAAGAAAAGCCTCTTAAAAATAAAGAGGCTTTTCTTACTATAAAAATAATAATCACTTATAAATCAAAATCTAAACTATTTCATTCTTGATGTATGCTTTTGCTTCTTGTTTGGCATCACTTACTGATATTTCTTTACCTTTATTTCTTGCTTCAATATTTCGTCTTACCGCTTCCAAACATTTTCCTTTTCTGTGCATTTTGTCTTCAAACGAGTGTTCTTTTCTATTATGAAAATGGAAAAGATGAGAGACAACATGTATTAAGCCTCCCCCATAGCAGTAAAAAGTCCCAAATGTAAGCATAATCGCAATAGATCGCATTATTTTCATAGTAATATTCCTTCTGTTCGCGCGTTAATTATTGTAATGTTTTTTGGGTCTTTATTTAGTAGACCAGGTGATATAATACTGTATGATAGTAATAAAATAAAGAGAAAGAAAACCTTATGAATACCATGCAAAACACTATCGAAACATTAAAAATTCAGTTTAAAAAAGCACTAGAAAATTCATCATCTACTGCTGACCTTGAACAGGTTCGCATTCAATATCTGGGTCGCAATGGCCAGATTACCGCGCTTATGAGTACGGTAAAGGATTTAAGTATTGATGATAAAAAAATCTTTGCTCCCCTTCTAAATGAATTAAAAAAATGGGCCGAAGAGCTTTATCAAAGCACTAAAGAGTCCCTGGAGAGCAAAAATAAAGCTCAAGAAAATGCAAAAAAACTAAACTTTGATGTTACTGCATACAAAAAAACAGATCAATCCGGTAGCCTTCATATTTTCACCAAAATCGTAGAGCAACTTGAAGATATCTTTATTTCCATGGGTTATGAGATTGCAAGCGGCCCTGAAGTCGTCACTGATTATTACAATTTTGAAGCACTGAATATTCCTGCCCATCACCCTGCGCGCGATTTACAAGATACATTCTGGCTTACCAATCCTGAATATTTATTAAGAACACATACTTCGACCGTTCAAATTCAAGAGATGGAAAATAAATCAGTCCCTCTTGCAGTTTTTGCGCCCGGTCGTGTGTATCGCAATGAAGCAACCGATGCAACCCACGACTTTCAATTCATGCAAGGCGAAGGCTTATTTATTGATAAAAATGTTTCAGTAGCGCATTTATTAGCAACTGCTAAAGCATTTCTACGTGCATTCTTTGAAAAAGACGATCTTGAAATTCGTGCACGTCCCGGGTATTTCCCATTCGTAGAACCGGGCATTGA
>CAZPZX010000085.1:0-2166 GCA_964591235.1 uncultured Pseudomonadota bacterium | reverse complement strand
AGAAAAAGATGCAGATCTTATGGTTTTAAGATTATGGCATGCACTCAAAAAAGACGAACAGATTATAGCTTACTTAGATTATTTAAAAAAGCTGATACAAGACGATGATGCGGATACAACAAAAGATTGGCATTATACGATACAAGAACAATATGAATATTTGACTACAACTTATTTAGCGCTTTTGCGATAAGTTGTGTGTTTGTACATAATCGTTGCTTTGTAACTACCTTTTTAAGTACGCTGCTAAAAGATGGGAAAAGGGATTAGGGTAAGCCATACAAGTTGGTGGTGGCATGCGTTTACTATTTATATTAACGGTTGCAGTAAATACAACAGCATCTGTTTTGGCTTACGTGCCATTCGATCAACAATTTGAAATGAGTAAACAACGATGGTGCGATTCTTGTCCTTCAAAAAATACATTTGTAAGTGGTTCTCCGTGTTTGCGTCGCGGCTTTAATTTTGTTGGTCAAGCAATAAAAGATTCATTAATGTTAAACATTAATCTTATCTCTACTGAAAGTTTTATTGTTATTGCTTCAATGTTGCCTATTTATTTAGCAAGTCGACTAATGGATGACTCTATTCAGTCTCACTTTTTTAGTCATAACGGTCATAAAAATATCAATCAGATGCCTCATTGGTGCCATGAATTAGTTCGTTTTGGAATTGCAGTGCCTATTGTTTTATTAGGATCACAAGCATTTTTATCATGCGATCAAGAATGGCGTGAAGCCGGTTGGATGTTGCTTTTGGGAATTCCATTTGTGATTTTCGGAAAAGATTTAATAAAAACATTCGACGCTGATTTTTGTTTGCGTCCATGGCACGATGGCTTTCTAAAACATGGGCATAAACAATCGATGGGTGGTTTTCCATCCGGGCATATGGCGCAAGCGGCATATATTGCAACATTGTACGGGATGAGGTTTGGCCACCAAATGGCAATACCACTAGCATTTTTTGCGGCTGGATTAGGATTAGTATTTGTCAATTGTAATCGCCATTATTTGTCTCAAATTGTTGCCGGTGCTGCACTCGGTGCAATGTACGGAGTAGCGGCAAATAAAGTGATCGATGCGAAATTGGCAGAAAATTGGAATGTAAGTATGTGTTATGATAATGGTCCAGCATTTCGTGCTGATTATAGATTTTAGGAGGGGATAGAATGGTTGTTAAAAAAAGGATATCTTTGAGCGCAGCGGATAAAAAACTCCTTCAAGAAGTATTAAAAAAGATGACTGGCGGGGATGAAAAATACATTCTTAAATGTTTAAAGGAACATCCACAACTCCTTACACACTTGGCAAAAGAATATACGGGCCGCTTAACCAAACGCGATTCTAAAGATTTTAAGGCAAACGCGGTCATGATTGCACTGGAGAATAAACAGTTTGAGGTTGCAAAAGTGCTCATAGAAGCGGGAGCTTCAGTGCATTTTAAAGATAAAGCCGGAAGAACTGCCTTAATGATTGCATCACAACGCGCTCACAACCCAACCATTAAATTACTTTTAGAACAGGGTGCAAAAATTAATGCAGTAGATATTGATGGCTTGCCTCCCTTAATTTATGCAATCGGTGGAGAGTCTGATCGAAAAGATGTGCTTACGGTAGTTAAAACACTTTTGGCTGCCGGTGCTGATCCCAATTTAAAAGAAGCAAATGCGTTAGCATATGCCAATTATGATTGGGAAAATAGCACTCAAATCGATAAAGAGAAAATTATCGATGTTTTAATAAAACATGGGGCCCAAGATGATGAGCCCCACGATGGTATAGATCTTGGTGATTTTATTTTAGAATTTGAACCAGAAAAAGATTAATTATTAATCGCATCTGAAACGAGCGAAACTACTGCTGTTGCTTTATCAATTAACCTATCTACTTCTTCTATTGAAGGCTCAACATACGATTTGTTCGGATATCTGCTTTTGGTTGAGTACGGATTAATCTCTTTAATATCCGCGCAGAAATCCTGGAAGCAGGCATCGTTATTGCAGCAACTGTTTAAAAGAGGCACTAAATCATGGGTTAACGCGAATGAAGTCCCGCTGTTAATAAGATATGCTTTGAGCGCTTTTTCTACCGCTTGCTCAATGTGATACAAAGCACAACCTATATTGTCATCGTTTTTTAAAGTTATTGCTGCGCGTAAGTCTTT
>CAZPZX010000084.1:0-2175 GCA_964591235.1 uncultured Pseudomonadota bacterium | reverse complement strand
CTTTTTATTCTTTCGTTGATCTTTAGGATTATTTAAAGCGTTTTCTATGTCACTCAAGTTGTAACGACTCAATACAACTGAAGTATCATCAGCGTCTGCCTGACTGGACATAAAATCAAACGTGTGCTGATCAGAACTTTTCATTAGTTTCAAAATTTGACCTATCTCTATAGTATCTGCCAGACGCAATAACATCGGTTGAATCCGCAACGTCTTTTCATTTATTAATCGTGTGTAATGCATTTTATCGGTTAAAGTAGCTAATAATAAATTGGTATCAGATTCTTGTTTAGGAATTATATACCCATAATTAATAACAGTTGATAGTTGGTTTGCGTTCTGCTCGCCTAATTTCTCACGCGGTTTATATGCAACAATCAAGGCTTGAAAACACTCAGCTTCCTGAAATGTATTGATTGATTGTAATTGAGGCTCCATTGCGAATACCGAAATAACAAATAAATTCAAATAAAAAAAAATTTTGTAAATCATGCTGTTTGTCCTATAATCGATAGTATTAATAATATTATTGTACAAACAAAAAAATATTTATTCACCCGCTATATGAAGAAAAAAATTGGGCACATCGTCTCCGGTTCACTTGAACAAGGCTTGGTAATGCGCATAGATGCTAACACCAATCCAGAAGATATCAAAACCGGAAAATTCGTTTCAGTAATCGGAAACAATAATAAATATTTTTCATTGATAACTGATTTAACTTTAGAACTATCACACCCTGATATCTTACAATTTCCACCCACCGAATCAGAAACGCTTCTGCTTTCTTTTTTAAAGCAAAAAGACATATATGCAACCGCAACACTCAAACCAATGCTCATGCTGGGCGCAGATAATAGGCCAATGCCCGTTAAAACGATTCCGGGCCATTTTTCCAATGTGCATGAAGTCGACAATAAAGATGTTGCAGTAATATTTGGTAATGAAGATCACCCAAGCAAAAAGTTTTTTAATGTAGGTAGCCCTTTAGATATGAGCACTCCGGTATGCCTTGATCTTGAGCGCCTAACCGAGCGCAGCAATGGGATTTTTGGAAAAACAGGTACCGGTAAAACATTTATAACCCGTTTGGTATTAGCAGGGTTAATAAAACAGGAAAAAGCAGTTAATTTAATTTTTGATATGCACAGTGAATATGGATTGCAAGCGCGTAAGGAAGGAACAGGCCAATCATTTGTAAAAGGCTTAAAAACATTATTTTCAGATAAAGTGGTAATCTTTTCACTCGATCCTGAATCTACACGCCGACGCGGCGGTATGCCTGATGTAGAAATTACAATTCCACTGCAATCGGTTAGTGTAGAAGATGTGCTATCATTACAAGATGAACTTGGGCTGCATTCAACCGCTTTAGAAGCTGCCTATTTAATTGCGGCAAAATATAAATCTGACTGGCTTTCTCAATTGCTTTCAGCAGGCGACAAGTTAAAAGAATTTTCTAATGAACTGGGTGGACATCCGGAATCGATTGCCGCATTATATCGCAAATTAAAGCGTATTGAGCGCCTACCATTTTTTACTAACATTCGCACCGGAGCTCATAAAAGCAATAACGTTATCGATCAGATGATGGAATATTTAGATAAAGGTATTAATGTGATTGTTGAGTTTGGTAATTACACACAAACCTTTTGCTATTTGCTTATCGCCAATATTATTACCCGGCGCATTCACAGTGAATATGTATCTAAAACAGAAAAGTTTTTAGGGTCTCAAAAAAAGGAAGACGAACCAAAAAAATTAATGATCACCATCGAAGAAGCGCATAAATTTTTAAATCCATCAGCAGCACGTCAAACAATCTTTGGTATTATCGCACGTGAAATGCGTAAATATTATGTTTCTTTATTAGTTGTCGATCAACGGCCTTCAGGCATCGATCCAGAGATCATTTCACAGATTGGCACCAAAATAGTTGCTCAGCTTAATGATGAAAAGGACATTCAAGCAGTGCTTACGGGTGTAAATGGATCAGCTAATTTACGATCAATTTTGGCAACACTCGATAGTAAAAAACAAGCACTCATGATGGGCCATGCGCTCACTATGCCAATTGTAATCCAAACACGTGAATACGATGAAGCATTTTATCGGGCCATGGGAACTCAAGTAAGCGCAGAACAAATTGATCAATTTGTAAACGAATTATTTTAG
>CAZPZX010000083.1:0-2387 GCA_964591235.1 uncultured Pseudomonadota bacterium | reverse complement strand
AAAAAAATCCTGAAAAAATGGTTGATGTTACCGTCCGTCCTTTAACTATCATGGAAACCAAGTCTCTCTTTAACGGACGCGGCAAGCGTTTACTGCGCAAGCATAAACAGATTTATCCGCTCTTGCTGACTATTAAAAATGATTCTGAACACGCATATCTTATCAATCGTCATAATATTGGTCTTGGATTAGCAACCCCTGCTCAAGTGGCAGCACGCCTTTATTCTCATACGGCGCGACGCGTGATTGGCAGCCTTATTATTGGAACGGTCGGAACCGTTGCGACACTCTTTGGTGGTTTTTACCTCATCATTTTAGGGGCTATTCCTGCAGCGGGAATGCCTGCCTTAATTAAAGCGGGATACGTAACCCTTGGCTTATCAGGATTAATTGCCGTAGGCACCCCAACAGCCGGTTATTATCAAGGCTCAACTACTTATAACTACAACTGTTGTGTTGAAGAAGATGTTAAAAATCATACCTTAATCGATTCGGTAATAATCGAACCACAGCATCAATTTTCATGCTTGCTATTTGTGCCACGCAGATCATATCGCAGTACCTTTTCTATAACATTAGTTGACCAAGAAGGCGCAAACCAACTATCGTTTGATTGTAAGTTACCCAAAGGAGGACAATCATGATAAAAAATAGTTTGTGGTTACTTTTACTATTGATGCTTACTACTGCTACCAATCCTTTGAAGCAGCCTACCTATTTATTTGCTCACGGCTTATATAATGATTACTCACTGGCTTATTATTACCAAAATATAAATAAGCAGCATGTTTGTACTGTTAATGGAGATTTACTGCATATTACTTACAAATCAGGAAAGAAATATTCCTGGAGTATGCAAGATACAAATGATTCATCACTATGGTTAATTCAAGAACCAATGCATTCGTTTAATTTTCCTGATGCTACCAGAAAAGGCTTTGATGGCAGCCAAACAAGCCTGGGGCAAGAAAATGAAATCCGGGCATTAACACATGCGTACGAAAAAGTAAAACATACCGATGTCGTTATCATGGGAATGTCACGCGGCGCATCAACAATACTAAATTTCTTAGGAACCCGCGCACCAACCAATATTGCTGCGGTCATCGTCGAATCACCTTTTGACTCAATTACCAATACCTTAGAAAATTTCTGTAAAATGGCAGGCGTAAGTTGGTTGATGCCATTAAATGTTTTATATGCATCTCCTAATTTATTTTTTAGCAAGTTTAATCCGAAAGGTATCTTCCCGATCAAAGTGGTGCAAAACATACAAAAAGATCTCCCGATTCTTATTGTTGCATCATTACAAGATGATTTAATTCCTGCACTCAGCACTGCTGCTATTTATAGTAAGTTAAGAGAAACAGATCATCCTCATGTACATTTTTTACTCCTTGAAAAAGGTGCACATGGCTACTTATTAGAAGATGAAGATGCGCATACATATTTAAATGCCGTACACGCCTTTTATAAAAAATATGATTTGCCTCACAATAAAGCGTTGGCAGGTCAGGGTGAATCGATTTTGGCGCAATGCCAACCATCTTCTGATCTCATTATAGATGCCATAAAACATAAACGTACATTTATTACGCATCACGATTACGTTGCTTAATTTCTTTATGCTCTACCTATAAGTAGGCTGCTCTTTATTTTTAATTGGTATCACATTAAGATAAGAGCATAAGAAAGGAATTACTATGAAACTCGTATCATGTTTTTTAGGTCTCATTCTATCTTTCTGGCTTATAGCTCATGAAGCAGTTATTCCCACCAAAACAATAACCATAGAGCCAGAACCAATTATCAGAGGAAAACTGTATCATCCCGGAAATGCAGTTCAATTTAAAGACATGCTCGATAAATTTGAATTTGTAGTAGTTGATTTTTATGCCGATTGGTGCCAACCATGCAAACAGATGCATAAAGTCTTTGATTCATTTGCTCAAGATGCTGAATTAGATGATGTGTTATTTATTAAAGTTAATACGGACATACATCATACGATCTCTAATGATTACAATATACGGAGCTTGCCAACGATTATTTTATTCGTCGATGGCAAGCCCATAAAATATCTATATGGTTCTCAAGATAAGCAAAAACTTAAAAAAATTATTAAAGAAACCTTTCGCTTTCGTGAGTAAAAATTACATTGGCATTGTGGTATTAGTTGGCGCACAGGTTGATGAGGAATTACCTCTGGTTTGCTGATAAATTGTCCAACACAGTGCAATAATATTTACAGCCCCTGAAACTAACGTACTTAATTTATAACGACCTTTAATAACATCAGTATCTTGTTGTTTTGCATCTTTTTCTGTCATAACCATTTTGTAAAGTAAGTCCAACTCTTTAAATCCAGCATCCTCGATAATTTCAAT
>CAZPZX010000082.1:0-2623 GCA_964591235.1 uncultured Pseudomonadota bacterium | reverse complement strand
TATTGAATTGAATCTGCATTATGATTTTACGAAAGAATGTGATGGATCAGCTTATGCGCCTCAAGCATCAATCTTTGCGCGCATTCCGTTTAATGGTAAACGAGCGATTGCATTTACAACCCTTGGATTAATGGTGGCAGTTGATTTTTAATAATGAGCAGCCGGTAAAACATCAATGAATAAATTATTTTTATATTTGGTTTTAGCTATTGCTTTTAATACAACTGTGGGCATGCAGCTGCCTAAGAAAAAGAGATATAAAAGTTGGGCAACTCGAAAATTAAAAAATATTTCGCGCGAGAGAAGTCCGTACAATTCAGAAATTAGAGAATGTGTTGATAAAGGTGCCGATCCTAACTACATAGTCAATCTCACCAAATACTCAGAGCAGTGGTCTCTTTTGCGCCTCGCTGTTTTGCGTTCAGACCGCGATCCTGAATTGATCAGAAGATTGCTCGATTCTGGAGCAAAACCTGATGATATCAGTGGACCTCTTCAAACCGCAATAACGCTAGGATACTTTGATAGGGTAGAAGAACTTGTTCAAGCAGGTGCGAATATTAACAGCTGCAATTACCAAAATGAAACCCCTTTGTTTGTTGCGATTAAGCATAATATGGTGGGTATAATACCTTTTTTAATAGAACATGGCGCTGTGTGGTTGAGTGAAGACATTGAACAAAAGTTAAAAACAACTCACTCAGTGATTTTAGAGCTTATTAGAAAGCATCATTTGCAAAAATTAATGTAAAACCATTCCCGTTTCACGTGCGCGTGCTTTTGCTTCAAGATCCATTAAGAATTCTAAAAGTCGTTCTTTTTTAGTTTTAAGTACCGATTCTTGTTCAGGAAGATCAAGCATAATAATCTCTGAATTTTGAATGTCTTTACGAATTTTGTTAATGGTAGAAACATCTAAACTGGCACTCGTTACATCTAAAAAGAAGCAATAACGCTCAAGTAACGTGATGCACAAACTGTTTAAATCTTCTAAATCGGTAACGATGGTGCGTTGATAAAAACTTGTTAAGTGTTCAGAGATTGCTTTTACGTTTTGCCATGTTTGATATTGATCTTCTGGGCTCCAGATTAATTTATTTAATGATATTTCTAAAAAGACCGTGATTAAACGCCGCAGTTCAGCAGCATGTTCTAAATCTTGCGATAATGAACTTAAGAATCCATCAGGGTTTAATTTAAATTCAGGGAAATGAGCTTTAAAGTTTTGGTATTGAATTTCGAATAAAATATCTTTTAGTGAACTAACTGAACGCTCAGATTGTACAATAAAATGTGGTTCTAAAAGCTTTAATAACTCCGGTAATGCTTTTTCAACGGTGTATGCATTAATATAATTTGTTTGTTTAAACTTATTTGAGAAGATACGCAAAACCGATTTAACATGGGATTTATCTTTCGTGCTACGGTTAATGTGATCTAAAAATTCAAATATGTGTTGCCAAGAATCTGATAAATAACCGGCATATTTGTTGTGGTTAAATACCTCTTTTAAAAAAACAACCGGTCCTTTGTGGAACGCGGGTTGAGACAAAAAGTCTAAAGTACCTGGTACATTGGTATTACTATGCGGTAGTTGATTAACTTTTGCTTTTCCACTATGACTAGTAAGAAGAGCAACAATCATTATACTGTAAAATATATATCGTTTCATAAAGCTCCTTTAAGGAGTACGCTTAAAGTGTTTTACTTTTCATTGAATCATAGTTGCTTGAAAGCGTCAAATTATGGAGTAATAAAGGGTTTTTGCAATGGCGTTATATGTTTATCAAGCATTTTCAAAAGATGGTAAAAAAATTACCGGCACCATTGATGCCCCAACCATTCAATCGGCAAAAGAACAATTAAGCAAACAAGGGATTTATCCGATTGCCGTTACTTTAAGTTCTCCTGAAGCAGCATTACCCTGGTATAAACGTTCATTTACGAAAAATATAACTCCTAAAGAAAAAATTTTATTCACTAAGCAATTATCAGTCCTTTTAAAGTCTGGCGTTCCTCTGTTGCAAGCGCTTGAGTTGTTAACTGAGCAGTTTGAAGGTTCTTTAAAAACAATGCTGGTGAACATCAAAGATGAAGTTAAAGAGGGGATTTCTTTTGCTGATGCATTAAAAAAATACCCCAAAGCATTTGATAATATTTATGTCCAGCTAGTAAGAGCCGGTGAAGCCAGCGGCAAGCTGGAAATAATTTTAGATCGTTTGACTGCATATCTTGAGCGGCGTGCTGAAATTAGAAAGCGAGTACGCTCAGCATTAACAGGTCCGGTAATACAGATGGTTGTTGCTGCTATAGTTATTATCGTGATGCTTTATTTTGTTGTTCCTTCGATGGCAGAAAGCTTTGCAGAAGCCGGACAAGAATTGCCGTTACCAACTAAAATGTTATTAGCGCTTTCGTCTATTTTTACCGGCTATCTCTGGTTGATCGCTCTTATATTTTTGATTGCTTATCTGGCATTTCGCTGGTGGAAATCAACGCCATCAGGAGCGTATTCACTTGATAAATTTAAGCTTAAACTCCCTATTTTTGGCTATTTTGCAAAGACTAATGCGATTGTGCAATTTTCTTATACATTAGGAATGCTTTTAGAGGGCGGTGTAAA
>CAZPZX010000081.1:0-2951 GCA_964591235.1 uncultured Pseudomonadota bacterium | reverse complement strand
TTGATAATCAATGGGCAGAACAGAGTTTGATCGATGTTGAAGTTATTTTTAAAAATATTAGTCCCTATATTGCAAAGCCTCATTTTTTTCATACGCGCTCTTCCTATTTAGTAATTCAAGTAGATCCACAACAACATTTGCTAGACATGGTTAAACTCAAAGATGATTATGGTGGTATTATTGCATCAGCCTTACGCTTTGAAACAGAAACACTTTCTGAAAACCATAAAAATGAAATTTTATCTTCTGCTATCGGTTACTTCCGAGGTGATTTAATTGTGGTAGATACTGAAGCTGCCTTTATTTATGATGATGAATATCAAGACATTTTAGATTTCTTTGATTTTGCAAATATTCAGCACTTGGAATTACGTTTCTTCGATCGCACTCTTGAGCAGCAACTTAATTATATTTATGAAGGCCGTGTACGCAAAGTGCCTTTAAAATCATATTTCCCCTTTATCGGAACACTTTCAAAAGGTCCGGTTGATGATCTTGATAAGTTGAAGGTGGATATTTCAGTAATCGCTGAGCGCTTGGAAGGCAGTATCAAACTCGCAGGTGAACCGTATTACTCAGAGCTCTATTCATTACTCGTTGAAAAACGTGATCTTAAAAATTTAAAAGATGGTATTGATAAAAAGCTCGCCATTATTAAAGATGTACTTTCAACCTTACAACACAAAACGGAAGCAATCCGTGAAGATATGCTTACCGTTTCGATTATTGTATTAATTTGCATTGAGTTGGTTATCGGGGTTCTAAGTTATTTAAAGTGATTCTTTGAACTTAAAACTACCCGTATGAATGTCGTCTAACATGCGACAGTGTTTAAGATTTAAGGTCATAAATCCTAATTCGTAAAGTTCTTTTTTAGGACAGCCTTCACTCTGTATATATTCCGATAAAAAAAGTTTGCATGCCGGGGTCGGCACATTAACTCCTACAAAAAAAATATTGCTTCGAGAAAATGCACTTACTCTCATAAGTAGCTCTTTCGTAAATTGCTTATCATTAAGATAGTATTTTTTACAAGTTTTTAAAATGGGAATAACACGCGGCAACACACCCCAATAAGCACTCATAAAACTATTAAACGGAATATCATCACACAAGTGCATTACAATTTTTGCCCGTAATTCTGTTGGCAACTGATTAAAAAATGTGAATTGGGTAAGTACACTCGGTTCTTCCTGTGCATTCAACGAAAGCACACAAATTAACAATAAAGCAATTTTCATTTTGCAACGCTTACTCGTGCGGGGCGCAGCACTTGTCCTTTAAACATGTACCCTTTTTGCAATACTTGCACAATTGATCCCGATTCTTGTTCAGGGGATTCAACATGCATAATCGCTTCATGCAAATGAGGATCAAATTGCATCGTTTGCTGCATCTCAAAGACACCGTGCTTTTCTAAGAATTTTTGAAACTCTTTATGAATTAAGGCAAACCCTGCCAGGGATTTGTCTTCTTGAGCTTGAGCAAATGCACGATCAAAATCATCAACTATATTAAGTAAATCAGAGAGTATTGAAGATTGAGCAGAAGTTATCCAAACCGAACGTTCTTTTTCTGCGCGTTTCTTATAATTTTCAAAATCGGCAGCGGTTCTTAAACAGCGATCTTTCCATTCATCTTTTTGGACAAGACATTCATTAAGCTGTTGAGTAAGATCTGGTTGATTATTATTTTCTTCGTTCATGAAATAACTCCCTAAAAACTCTGTATTCTACGTCATATTTTGAGTATATCATCATCGTCAATCCTGACAACCGGCAAATGGGTATATAAAGATGCTTAAACCCTTTCATTTTTTAGGGTAGATTTTCTATACCTAAAACATGTAAAAAAAGGAAAGATTATGAACAACCACGCTGCCAAAAAAAGTATTATTCTTCTCTTACTGAGTCAAACCATACTTGTAGCAGTAGACAATCCACATTTCTGGCGTGCTACCAATTTTTTACCACAATTGTATGAACCCCGATTTGCTTATAATTGGTTGAGCTCTATTGATATTAGTGTGGGCACCGGTTCTACCAAAACCGGTCGCAATAGTAATGGAGATAGAGTTCCTTTACTTGATATTTATGGCACCTTAAATGCGCAAGCTCTGGGCATCAACGTGCCGGGTAAAGACATGAGTAATCCCAGCGACCTAATCTTGACACAATTAACCATCTTACCTGCCAATGATGGGTTTGCGCATCTTTCTTTTGCAAGTAAATTTAAGTTGATTGAAGCAAATTTCTGTCTTGCACAAAACTTTGGCTGTGGATTTTTTATGCAAGCGCATTTTCCGGTTAGAAAGATGGAAATTGCTGATATTCGCAAGATCGATTTATCCCCAATAGATTGTGAAAACGGGCCCAATATAGACAATCCAACGTGGCAAAGTTTTTTGGCACTATTCCCCGGTATTTTAAATAAATATAATTTAAGTTTGAGTGGGTTTAATAAAACGGGTGTGGGTGATTTAAGTATTTTATGTGGTTGGACTAACAATTACGAAGACACACAAGAGATTGATTATTTTGATACCACTTTTCGTTTTGGTGTTTTATTTCCAACCGGGCGTAAAAAAAATATCGATTTAGCATTTGATATTGCCAATGGTTATGATGGTTTTTATGCCGTACCCATCACGTTTGATCTAGCGGTTGGATGGTATGATTGGTTTACATTGGGCATGCACATTGGTACCATGCCATTTTTGAAAGATTCACGATTGGTACGTTTGAAAACTGATGTTAATCAAACAGGATTTATTAAATTAGCAACCGGCAGAGCGAGCGTACACCAAGGTACTATTTGGGAAGCGAATGCCTATGTGCTTGCCGATCATGTCTTATGTGGACTTTCATTTTTAGCTGGATATAGTTTCGCTACTCAAAACAAATTGGCCGCTATTTCCATATGATCTATACAAAGCAGACAGCCCATAGCTG
>CAZPZX010000080.1:0-2988 GCA_964591235.1 uncultured Pseudomonadota bacterium | reverse complement strand
TCTTTAATGCTCCACAAGCTCACCGGATTACCCGGAGAACTCACAATCGCAAATTGATCTGCTTGCGTGGGATTTGCAGCCATTTTTACTGCTCCTGCTTCATACGAAATTGTGTCTTTTAATTTATACTCTTGTGTTTCCCAAATCTTTATTTCTGATGGTGAACCAACTATTAAGGAACTCCCATCTGCACTGCCTGCAGCCGACAAGGGCAACAAACACGGCAAAATATATTTTGGAGCTTGTGAATCTATACCTGATGGTTTATCCATCGCATACGTTAATAAACTAGAAAAAATGAGAGTGATTGAGAATATGTGCTTCATTATCATATCCTTAGCTAGAACGTTAGATCGTAACTATCGAGCGTAGACTAGCAAAGTAAATAATAAAGTTAAAGTTTAAAATTTATATCTTCCGCGCAATTCACGGGATGTTTCGCGTTTAATATCCCGCTCTTTAATCGACTCTTTTTTATTGGCTGCTTTTTTATGCTTAGCAATTCCCAACTCAACTTTGACTAAATTGCGATCATTAAAATAAATTTTTAGGGGGACAATCGTGATCCCTTTGCGAGAAATATCACCAATTAAACGATTGATTTCTTTTTTATTAAGAAGAAGCTTTCTGCTTCTGGTTGCATCTTCTTTTTTGGGTGCAAATGCTTGAGCATAAGGAGTAATGTTACAGTTAATTAAAAAAAGCTGACCATCATGCACGGTTGCAAATGATCCGACTAATGATGCATTACCCGCACGCAATGATTTAACTTCATCGCCACGCAAAACAATTCCTGCTTCTATGCGATCAAGAATTTCATAATCAAAAAATGCTTTTTTATTTTGAGCAACAACTTTCATTTTTCTACCGGTCGATGATGGATAATGATTCTTCTAAAAAAATGTAACAACGGATAGTAAGCAATAAGAGCAAGCGCCAATCCCAACACATGGCCACCAATTAAAAATGACCATAGTGATAAATTAGGAATACCAAGACACGATAACTTTATATTAAGCCATTGCATCCAACCGGGATTATACGGGAGTAAATCTACCCCAAAAAGTCTATTGGTAATAAACAGACCCGTTGCATAACCGGCCAAATAAATGGGAATCATCGTAAAAGGATTATTAACCACATGTGCAGCGGCATATACTACCGCAATATTCACACGAAATAGCCAAGATAAAATAATAGTAAGCAACCAATGAATGCCTATAAATGGCCAAAAAGCAATAAAAATACCTAAAGAGCATGCAAACGCAAGCTTATTAGGAGTACGCTCTGAAAGAAGCAGCTTTTTACCAAAATCGACCGCTTGTTTAACCATTATTATAACCACCTGAATAGATCAGTGCTTTTTTGTTAAAAAAATTTACTTTTGGTATAGTATACCGTAAGTGGCACGAGTTAGCCAATAACCCTTCAATAGGTCTGTATGATTAAAAAAATGATAATTCTCTTAATGGTCAGCCTCCTATCAGTATCCGATGCACAGGCATATGGATACGGTAAGGGTCTCTTTGTCGGCAGCATTCAATTCCCGTCAGTCTTAGAAATGGTTCCCAGCATTAGGGTTTATTACTCAGGCCGTAAAATCAGTTGCGAAACGGATGAGCTGGGAAAAAAAATAACCTTTAATATTCCAGAATACAAACAGCGTACCTTTTTTTACCTATTAGTAGCTCCTTCTATTGAGTTTGGTTCTCATGAAAATACCGTTCCTTTTTTAAAATTACAAAAAAACTGTCCGCATAAATTCTTTGGGATGGAACTGGTTAAAGTAGAAACTCAAGACAAAAAGAAAAAGAAAACTAACCCCTTTGAATATACCTGGATAGTACGCGAACTGGCATTAACCCTCCCTGATGGACGCATTCCTGATGATACAATCATTGTGCGCTATCATCCTGATTACATCCAATCGATTGAAGGTGGCAACATGGTAGAATTCCCTAAAATTGTAATACGCTCTGATATTTTAAAATTAACGGGTTCTGAAGCGAAACTTCATGATATTTCTACCCGTTGGTTTTTGGCTGCATTGCACACCGATACCATTCATGATCCAATACAATCAGAGTTTCTGATAAATCCAACCACTAAAACAGTCTTGGCTATGACCTCATGAGCAGAATAACTCTTGGCATCGAGACCTCATGCGATGAAACAGCGGTTGCTGTATATCATGAACAAAAAGGGATATTAGCCAGCGTTTTGTATTCTCAAATTGCCCATCACAGCAAGTTTGGCGGCGTGCTACCTGAGGTTGCTTCGCGCAGACAATTAGAAAAAATTAACCCCATGATTCAAGAAGCGTTAGATGTTGCTCAAGTAACATTACATGATATTGAAGTTGTTGCCGTTACGCACAAACCGGGATTACCCGGCTCATTGCTGGCAGGGGTTTGCTTTGCAAAATCTTTAGCATGGATTACCAACAAAAAATTAATCGGCATTAACCATTTAGAAGGGCATACTTTTTCTCCCTTAATCGAACATAACGTACCGTTTCCGCACCTTTCATTAACCGCATCAGGTGGACATACTGCCTTATATTTAGTACGTGGCTTGGGAGATTACAGCATGTTAGGGCAAACGCTCGATGATGCTGCCGGAGAAGCATTTGATAAAATTGCACGCTTTATGGGATTTGAATACCCGGGCGGCCCAAAGATTGAACAACTGGCAGCTCAAGCAGGTTTTAAAGATTATTTTAAATACCCGCGTGCAATGAGCAAAGGATTAGATTTTAGTTTTTCCGGATTAAAAACTGCCGTTCTTTATGACTTGGTTAAAAAGAATGCATACGATTTAAAAACGAAAATGTTTTTAAAAATGGATGATGAACAATTAAAACAAGAAGTAGCAAGCTCTGTATTAGTGTGCATTAATGATATTTTCATCCATAAATTAGATTTAGCACTCAAAGAATATCCTGATATTAAAGCCGTCACCTTTGCCGGTGGCGTTGCGTGCAATCGA
>CAZPZX010000079.1:0-3091 GCA_964591235.1 uncultured Pseudomonadota bacterium | reverse complement strand
CAATACAGCAAGAAGCTGTCATAGCAAAGGAAGAGAAAAAAGTGATATACGCGCCGACACCTTCATCTCCAGCATTAGAACAAAAAAAGAGCGCGCTCGTTTCCGCTCCTGTTGCACAAGAGAAAACATTAATTTTAAAGCAATATGTTCTATCTGACTTGGCAACTCTGCTTGGTAAGTCAAGCAGTGATCTTATTTTGACGCTTCTTAAGTGGGGGATTCTTTCAAATAAAAATCTTCTGTTGACGGACGATTTAGTGGAAAGAGTTGCACGCCATTATGAAATACAGCTTGTTAAGCACGTTGAACAGCCAAAAGAAGAAGCAAAAGCATTTTCTTCTGCAATTGATAAAGATCAATTAAAAGCTCGCTTGCCCGTCGTTGTCGTGATGGGACATGTTGATCATGGCAAAACTACTCTTTTAGATTTTATTAGAAAAACACGTGTTGCTGCTAAAGAGAAGGGTGGGATAACTCAACATTTGGGCGCTTATGAAGCAAAAACTGCTCAAGGTGATCTGGTGTTTATTGATACTCCGGGGCATGAAGCATTTTCAAAAATTAGAGTACGTGGAACAAAAGTTGCCGATATTGTTGTGCTTGTAGTTGCCGCTGATGACGGCATTATGCCGCAAACTATTGAAGCGTTAAAACATGCGCAATCGATGAATGTGCCGATTGTTGTAGCAATTAATAAAATAGATAAAGTTGAAAAAGCCCGTATTGACATCGTAAAGCGTGATCTTGCTACGCAACATGAATTACTCCCTGAAGAATGGGGAGGGCAAACTATCTATGTTCCAATATCAGCTAAAACAGGGTTAGGGGTTGATAAGCTGCTTGAAATGTTGGTTTTGCAGTCTCAGTTGATGGAATTGCAAGCTCAAGCTGCTGGTTCTGCACGCGGATTTGTATTGGAATCTAAATTAGAAAAAGGTCGCGGTCCTGTTGCTACAATACTAACACAGCATGGCGTCTTAAAGGTGGGTGATTATTTTGTTGCAGGAAAAACAACCGGCAAAGTAAGTTCCATGGTTGATTCATTCGGAAGCAGAATTAATGAGTCAAAACCGTCTCATCCTGTGCAAGTTGCTGGTTTTAATGAAATGCCTGAAGCCGGTGATTCTTTTGAAGTGGTTCCAAAGGAATACTATTCAAAAAGTAAAAATATTTTCGAAGGTCAAAGATCGGTTAACGCACCACAACGCATGATCCAAGATGAAAATGCGATTGTGTTGATCGTTAAAACAGATACTAACTCTTCAAAAGAAGCTCTTTTGGAGTCGATTGCAAAAATCTCTAAAAAGAGTGAAAAAGGGTTCATGGTATTACAATCAGGAGTTGGCAACATTAGTGAAAGTGATGTAATGCTTGCTGCTGATACTGGCGCAAAAATTATCACCTTGCATGTAAAAGCAGAATCTAATGCGGCTGCTTTGGCGGGCAAATTAGGTGTTTCTATCATCACTTTCGATATTATTTATAAACTACTTGAATACCTGCAAGAGTTCTCGCAAAGTATGGCCCCAATAAAAATGGTTCGTACAAAAACAGGAGAGGCTGTTGTAAGAAAAGTGTTCGACATCAAGAATTTGGGTGTTATTGCTGGCTCTTATGTCAAACAGGGTGTATTCTCACGTGATGGTATGGTCACAATATGGCGTGGTTCTAAAAGGGTTGGCGAAGGCAAAATTAATAGTCTGCAACGTGATAAAAATACCGTAAAAGAAGTTCATGCAGGGTATGAGTGTGCCTTCATGGTAGAAAACTTTAGCGATTGGCAGATCGATGATCGCGTTGAGTGTTACGTTGAGCGGCCTGAAGCTAAAAAATAATACACTGTACTACGATTTATTCTAAAATTACTCTTTAGTTACTCGCTTTTCCTAGAGAAGCTGGCCGGTTCTTAAGGTCAGCCGACTCATGTTTGTTTTTTAACTCTCGATCTTCCTTTTCTTTAATTAAGCACTTTTGAATTTTATTATATTAAGTAAATACAATTTTTTGCTGCCTTTAGAGCGCATGTTGCTTTTTTGTTGTTTTTTTAAAAAATAATCATAAAATAATAAAAAACAGCATTAATAAAGGATTTTGGTGTTGTTGCTTTTTGCGCATACATTAAGATTATTGTTTTTTGTTGTTTTTGGTTCAAAATTGGTTACGTCTTTGATTGAAATGGTTGCTCCTCCAAAAAAACAAACAAATTAATCAAAGATCGTATGGTTAGATGCACTGCTTGTTGAGAAGTAATAGGTAAGAACCTTTAGAGCTACACTACAATTTCTTCCTAGCTCATTAAAACTTTAAAGTTCTTGCCTATTACTCACTCACGTTTCAAAATTACTTCAGTCTTTAAAATTCAATAATTTTTTCGTCTTATCTGTTAGTAGCGAATATATAGTTGCTATATTCATTTTGTCTTCTGTAAATGGTTCTTCTGTTGATTTTGGGGTCTCTAGAATCTTTGGAATATCAAAAAACCTCTCGTCATTAAAGAGAAGTCTGAAGGGCTCAAGTCCTAATTCGCCTTTGCCAATATGTTCATGGCGGTCTACCCGTGAAAGAAGCCCTTTCTTTGAGTCATTTATATGGATTACTTTTAGGTGCTCCAGCCCGACTGTTTTGTCAAAATGCTCCCATGTTTGATGGTAGGTTGCTGGTGCGCGCAGATCGTATCCTGCAACAAATAGGTGGCACGTATCTACACAAACACCTAACCGCTTTTTGTGTCTTGAATTAGTAATAATATAAGCAATGTCTTCAAAGGTTGAGCAAAGTACTGATCCTTGGCCAGCCATAGTCTCTAATAAGACCATGGTTGATTCTGGTGTTCTTTCTAGGATCTCATCAAGATGACGCACGATTCGTTCTAACCCTTCTTGACGATCTCCGCTTGTATAAGAGCCGGGGTGCAGGACTAAATAAGGAATCCCTAGCGAGGTGCATCTTTCTAGTTCAAAGGTTAAGGCTTTAATTGAGGCGTTGGCTATTTTAGGATCGGGTGATGCAATGTTAATAAGATATGTTGCGTGTGCAACAATCGGATCAACATCGTATTCTTTGTATGTTGCTTTAAATGATTCAATCTGAT
>CAZPZX010000078.1:0-3306 GCA_964591235.1 uncultured Pseudomonadota bacterium | reverse complement strand
CGCAACTGCTAATGCAAGCTGTAATCCATCCATAGTGCCTTTAGATATTGCATCAAAACTATTGGATGTTTTCTTCTCAAAATTAACATGAGGATTTTTCACGGTAATCGATTTTTCAGTTTCGGGTACTAAAATTTTAGCAATAAAAATTGATGCAGGAATACTCATAATGCTTGCACTTAACAGATGAATCCCAGGGATACCTATTAAGGTATAAATAACCAATACGGAAATGCTTATTGCAGCCATGCCGCTACACATTAAAACAAATAACTCAGAGCGAGTCATCACATGAATATAATTACTCATGAAAAGGGCCGCCTCGGTTTGGCCCAAGATACTATTAGCAATCGCACTAATCGTCTCTACACCTGATGCTCCAAGAATCGGGCGAATAATAGCATTCATGCCGATAACGATTCTTTGAATAATACCCCAGTGAAAGAGAAGTCCTGTTAATGCGCCGACAAAAATAATCACGGGCAATACTTTAAAAGCAAAAACGAATCCCCAGGGCAAGCTTTGGTCACCCAATTTACCAAACATAAAGTCAATACCTTTTTCAGCAAATACATAAAGCTTTGCCGCACCATCGGCAATATACTGCATACTCTGTAGGCCCCAACTCGTACGCAGCATAAGAAGCGCAAAAACAAAATGTAATGCTAAAGCGCTCAAGACTAATCGCATATTAATAGCTTTGCGATTTTCTGAAAAAAGCCATGCTATAATCGCTATAACAATAATACCGATAATATTTAAGTAGCGGTTGTATTCTAAAAAGTATGTCAACATGTTAAATCCTACTGCTTATGATGTTACAATTTTTATTTAACATACGAGTATAACTAAAAAAATTAAAAGAGACACCCACCCCCCCTCTTTTATAAATCAGCATAAAAAAAGCCCATGGTTTCTTACCATGGGCTTAATAATTGAATTAAATAGTTTTAAGCTTTTGCCGGCGGATTTCTTAATGCATCATACGCTGCTTGTACTTTGCGGAACACTTTTGCTCCCAGCACTTTATCAGGATAGCGATCAGGATGCCATTTAGTTACTAACGCGCGATATGCTTTAGTAATTTGATCTAATGTTGCATTATTAGAGACTCCAAGCACTTGATAATCAGTTGCATTTTCAGGCAACCCTAATGCTTTCAATGCCTCTTTATCATCTTGTGCAACTTGCGCCTTTTTTTGTTGAAGTATTTTTTGATCAATCGCTGCTAATTCTTGTACAGACGGCTTTTCTCCTCTGTATGCCCACTCGCCATTTTCTTGCGCAAGTTCTTTCATCCGATTTTTATCTCGGGTGTCATCTTCTGCAGCAATTCCTTGACCGACAATCATTGGATTAAATTCGGCCGTGAGTATTACATTTCCAGGAATTTCTGGATCCGGAACTGAATTAACCGTAAATCCTGCACTGCTGCGTGAGGGTACTAAAAATGGTTCACTGATGGGCGCATAACTTCCGGGCAATGTTACAATTACATACATATCTTTATTGACTGCCCATTCTGCACCACGCCCACGATTTCCGCGTACTACATTTGCATGATATGCTTCATCTTTGCCACGATCAATTCTGCCAATAATATCTTTAATGGCAGGATTAAACATATCATTAATTTTCTTGAGCACATCAGCAGTAATCCCGATTCCACTGGCAACCTTAACAGACATTCCAGAAGTAGGATTATTTAAGACCTTAGCAACCGGCACACTAACTTTTTTAATGATTTGTGACACGGTGACTACCGTATCAGGAATACCGGTTTTAGTAATTAATGACATATGTTTTTTTAATGCATCAGCTGCGTTTTTTGCCGGACGAACATACAAATCAACATCAACCACTTTGCTATTTTTATCATGAATAATCCGGTATGCAAAAAGAGGGCATACGCTAAGCAAGGCCAAAGACCATGCTGTTATTGCGCGTCTTTTCATAGCTATCCTTTTTTAATAAAAACAATACTAAATATACCGTATCATTAGCTTAAAAAAGAATTCAATGAGTTATAATCTTGAAATACGAAAAAAGAGAATAGTAATTATTTAGCAGACACAAGTGCAGGATTTTTTTTGCGTTCTTCACGCTCTTTTGCCATTAACGCATCAATAATTTCATCGAGCTCACCTTCCATCACGATATCAAGTTTTTTAAGAGTTACATCAACTTGATGATCAGTAATGCGGTTTTGAGGGAAATTATACGTACGCACTTTTTCAGCACGTTCTCCGGTTCCAACCTGCTCTTTGCGTTCTTTGCGCATTTGCGCTTCAGCTTTTTCCATCTGCGCAGCAAGCAAACGAGATTGTAATAATTTTAATGCTTTGGCTTTATTTTTATGTTGTGACCGCTCTTCTTGGCATGCAACGGCAACACCCGTTGGAATATGGGTAACGCGTACTGCAGAGTCGGTCGTGTTAACGTGTTGACCACCGGCACCACTTGAACGATACACATCGATCCGTAAATCAGCAGGATTGATGTTGACATCAACTTCTTCCGCTTCAGGCAATACTGCAACGGTTACCGTTGAGGTATGAATACGGCCTTGAGTCTCAGTTGCCGGAACGCGTTGAACGCGATGGACACCTGATTCATATTTTAAATGGCCGTACACACCTTTTCCGTGAATGTGCAAAACGATTTCTCGATATCCACCTAAATCGGTAGTACTTACCGATTCAACTGATACACGCCAATGTTTTTTAAGTGCATAATTGGTGTAAAGTTTTTGCAAATCAGCAACAAACAGCGCTGCTTCTTGCCCACCGGCACCGGCGCGAATTTCTAAATAGACGGAACGATCATTTTTTTCATCTGCAGGAAACAGAATATCATCGAGCTCTGCTTGCAAACGAACAATCTCTAGCTGCCATTCAGCAACTTCGGCTTGGAACATTGCAAGTAATTCAGAATCTTGAGTAAGGGCGGCATCTGCTTTAGATTGAGCAATTTTACGGTCGATATCGACCATCGCGCGATGCCGCTCTAAAAGTTGTGAAAGGTTTGAAAACTCTTTTTGAAAAAGTTGGCGCTTTTGAGTATCAAGGTTTGGATTAGCAAGTTCATTGCTTAATTCTTGATAACGCTTTTCTAAAGAATCCCAGGCAATTGCCATATGAGGCTACCCTTTTGCAGCTTATTGAGCGCCTTTTTTGTAACGCTTTTGGAACTTCTCAATACGACCAGCGGTGTCTAAGAATTTTTGTGCACCCGTATAGAATGGATGGCAGTTTGAGCAGATTGTTACATGCAATTCAGGTAATACTGAAGTAGTTGCAAAAGCAT
>CAZPZX010000077.1:0-3361 GCA_964591235.1 uncultured Pseudomonadota bacterium | reverse complement strand
GCTTTACTTTCTTTTGAAGAAGTACCATTAAACATCTCATCTAATGCTACAAAACTAAACTTTTGTGCGGGCGTTTGTTCAATAATATTGACCATCTCTTGCGCACGTAAAACTTGCGCCTTAAAAAGTGAATTTCCTGATGCAATATCATCAATAATATTTAAATAGGTAGCAATATTATAAAATGGAGTAATTTCTGCATAAGAAGCTGCTGCCATCCCAATGCTTTGTGCTAAAATTAAATTAATAGGAATCGCCTTAATGAGCGTAGATTTTCCGCCGGCATTTGGACCGGTAATAATCATATTCTTTTGCAATGGCCCATGTAAAGTAACTGAATTGGTAACCACTTTTTTGGCATCAATAAATGGATTCCAAAAATCGTGTAAAGTAATAGATGGCATATCTGATTTTATATAGTTTACAAAACAAAACTGAGCAGGTTTATTACTATGATCTTGATATAACTGTGCGCATGAACAATAGGCGTCCAATTCACCAATGGCTAATAATAATGGTTCAAAACGCTCTTTTACATCATATAAAAGTTTAAAAGCAGCTAACACTCTGCCACTATAGGACAATAACGAGGATTGGCCATTCAAGGTAGAACTTTTACAATAGTTAAATAATTCTTGCATTTTCGGTTCATGGAATTCCGTCTCCATGAATTCTTGAATCTTTTGCGCAGCAGGAGACAT
This sequence comes from uncultured Pseudomonadota bacterium, assembly GCA_964591235.1. Lineage (GTDB taxonomy): Bacteria > Babelota > Babeliae > Babelales > Vermiphilaceae > BTUB01. The sequence continues at coordinate 2,660 of CAZPZX010000077.1, read as the reverse complement.
ATCCACAAACTCAGTATGTACTAAAAGCAGATCATTAAGCTCGATAAGACTATTAAAAAAATGAGCAATTATTATCATCTTTTTTTGCAAATAGTTTTCGAGTATCACATTATCCCGCAACCACTCATAATCTTCCTTGCAGGTAAAAGCACAAGCTACCCCTGCTCCACACGTAAGTGCAGCTCCCCACTGCGGATTATCAGTAATACCCGCTAGAATCCCTAATATTCTGCCGCCGGCTCCTTGCAATCGATCACCAATTCGTGAAAGCAAGGCAGGAAGAGGGATGTTCTTGGCTTTACAAATTCCATATAATGGTAAAATAGTTGCCGCAAACAAACCGGTTCCCAAAAACACCGCACGTTGTTGGTGTCCCCATAAAGACTTTAGTTCTAGTGCAAGCGCAGAATGATTAAGTCGCTGGGTAAGTCCTGTAAAATAAGGAATTGAATAATAAATTCGTTGTGAAGAATTCAAGAATCCATCTTGTCCCCACAAGGAAATCATCATATTTTCTGATACTGCAATTTTTTGATAGATAGTTTGCAAACAATTATTTAATTCTTCATTCCTAACAAGCTCCTTAATAATATCTTGCCGTTTGATTAATAGTTGCTCATCACAAATAGGACTCCCGATCATGCCCAGCAAAAAGACTCTACCCCATTGCGTCTTAGTATAATTAATCAATTCTCCAACATAAGGATCTCCCTGCTCTTTACCGGCAAAGAGCAAAAGATCTTGAGCGGTGGTCATGTCTGCAAGCACGCAATGATCGTCTTTTTGTATGGATAATCCATCAAACATCTTAAAAGTAACTCTTCGCTTCTTCAACTCCTGCATGTCATGCTGATAGCTAAAACAGCGATGAATATAATCCTTGAAAGATTCGTTTGGCCATTCTTCATCTTCCCATGCAACTGAAGCGCAATTTATTGGCTGGATTTTTTTATATACACTTTTGGGAAATATTACTGACGAGAATAGTATTAATGGGATGAATAAAAAACGAAATTTCATGTTGCCTCTTGCGCTTGATGTATCTCTTGATGAATCTAATTAACGGCTGACTTCAGATTACCCTTAATAAATTTAAACTCAATATAGTATCTGCAAAAAAAATCGGCCCAGTTACGAGCCGACTTAATTTTTGATTTATGATGCAGATTAAAATTCAATACTTAAAGGTGGACAATTTTGCCAACCTTTATAATCAAAATGCCACCATTCACTTGGCAAACCTTCAAATCCATACTTAGTCATGATTTGTTCAAGGATTTCTCTATTCTTTTTTGCTAACGGTGTTAGATTGGGGCCTTGATAGGTGCGCCACGCTTCATCACCAAAATGATCAAACGCAGTTGGCATTTCAAGCTCTTTACCCGTTTTTAAATCAACAAGAGTACAATCAACGGCAGTACCACGGGTATGTCTGCCTCCTTTTTTCGGATTAGAAACATAATTTTCACGCTCAGCTTCATTAGGATATTTATCAGCTAAGACATCCCAAAACTTTTGTTGGGCAGACATTGGCCGGTAAGCATCCCATACTTTAAGGCCGATTTTCTTTTGGGAAAGCTCTTCCTGAACTTTTGCTAATGCGTCCGCAACTTCTTTACGCAACATGCATTTTGCCGCCGTATAAATAACTTGTTGAGTAAAATTATTTTTTGTTGCATAGACTACATCTACTTTAATAGTTGGATTAACTGATTCGACATTAACCAAAGGATTCTCTTGTGTCATAGAGTTGATAGGAGGAGCTAGCAGAATAGCAGCACAGAAGATTTTTTGGATAAAAGATATCTTCATAAATATAGCCTTTCTAATATAATTGTTTATCAAGCATATAAATTATATAAATTATATATTTTATTTCCACTTAAACATTACTACTATCGTTCAATTACTACAAAGGCACCCATGAAATCACAGAATTTTTTTATCTCATGTTTACTCTTTTCATCACTAATATATTCAATGGATCAACCTAATAATCCTATAAGCTTTGTTGAATATTTTCGTGGATTAAACCACGATGAAGTCCCTCTGGTAAAAGAATATCTACAACAGGCTCATCCTGAACCGGCATCTTTAACTCAATCTCTTTTTAATGCTGTACAAGAGAATAAACGGGGAATTACGGCATTATTACTCAAATATGGTGTTCCACCAAATGAATTTCATGGTCATGATCTACAAAAAACTCCCCTTTTGCAGGCGGTAGAAAATGAGAATATCGCTTTAGTTAAATTATTAAAAGCATATAATGCATCAGAACGACAAGAGAATACTTTGCGCCCTTTCAACTTATATGATCCTGAAGAGAAAATCACAGCAGTTCTGTGCGCAAGTCAAAAATATAAAAATGCTGATGAGGCCAATAAAAATCGATTAAAAGAATTATTTGATGCAGTCAAGACATCACCAGAAGTATTTTTCGAATTACGTAGAGCCAATGAGACCCAAACAGAACTAGTTCCTCATAATCCGGTTGAAGCAGTATGCTTTAGTAATCATGAGGCGGTAATTCAATTTTTAAGACCTGAGCGTTTTAAAGATGAGGCGGAAAGAAAAGAGATGGCTAATAAATTATTCTCTCAAGCAATTCACTTAGTAAGACCTAATATCCAAATATTACGCACATTACATGCTGCCGG
>CAZPZX010000076.1:0-3471 GCA_964591235.1 uncultured Pseudomonadota bacterium | reverse complement strand
TAATCGGCTAGTTCAGGATAATCTGATGGCGCTTGCCCACAAATGCCACTATATTTATGTGCACGCTTGGCTCCTTCAATAGCACGCGCAAACATCTTTTTCATGGCCGGATCGCGCTCATCAAATACGCCTTGCAATAACGCTGAATCTCTATCGATTGCGAGGGTAAGCTGGGTTAAATCATTTGAGCCTATAGAAATGCCATCAAAATCTTTTAAAAACTCTTCGACTAAAATTACATTTGATGGGATTTCGCACATCATTATAATTTCAAGGCCATCGATCCCTTGCTGTAAACCATGCAACGCCATCTCTTGAATAACTTTTTTACCCTCTTGCAAAGTACGCACAAACGGAACCATAACTTTAATATTGGTAAGGCCCATGTTAGTACGCGCTTTTGATAGCGCGGCACATTCTAGTGCAAAAGCATCTTTAAATCGATCACTATAATATCTGCTGGCACCACGAAAGCCGATCATAGGATTTTCTTCTTGAGGTTCAAAAAATGAACCCCCAATTAAATTGCGATATTCATTGCTTTTAAAGTCTGACAATCGAACAATTACCGGTTTAGGGTAAAATGCTGCCGCAATTAAACTGATTCCTTGCGTTAATTTATCAACAAAAAATGCTTTTTTATCCGTATATCCATCAGTAATGCCATCGATTTGCTTAAGTACTTTTTTGTCGGTAATTGTTTCAGGATATAATAACGCCAGTGGATGCACTTTAATGCTGTTGTTAATAATAAACTCAATCCGAGCAAGCCCTACGCCTGAAACCGGTAATTTTGATAATGCAAATGCGCGCTCAGGATCAGCAAGATTAATCATAATATCGGTCGCAACTTCCGGAACATTGGCAAGCTCAACTTCATTTTTCTCGAAACCACAAATGCGATCATACACAAAGCCGATCGTTCCTTGGGAGCAATCGATAGTAATCTCTTGTCCATTTTTAATTTTTTGCATTGCATCATGGGCACCAACCAATGCGGGAATATGCAATTCGCGGCTAACGATTGCCGCGTGGCAGGTTCTACCACCCATTTGAGTAATAATTCCCGAAGATTTTCTTAAGACAGGAACCCAATCTGGATCGGTCATATTGGTAACAATGATATCACCCGGTTGGACCTGCTGGATATCATTAACTGAATTGACCACAACTGCTTTACCAACGGCAATCTGTTGTCCAACACTATTACCACTTACTAAAACGAGCGGATTTTGATTATCAGTGAGTTTATATTGAATATAATTATTCTTTTTTTGTGAATGTACCGTTTCAGGACGCGCTTGCACGATATATAATTCATTATCAAGTCCATCTTTTGCCCATTCAACATCCACTGCACAAGACATTCCTTTTTGAATGTAAAATTGCTCAATAGTATTTATCATACGAGCAAGAATCAAAATTTCTTGATCCGATAAGCATTGTTGCGCTTGTGCTGATGTAGGAACAGACGCTTGCACGGTCCCTTCCGGTTTATAAACCACTTTAATTTTTTTACTACCGATATCTTTTTTAAGAATTGCATTGGTCGGCTTAAATACCACATATTCATCAGGCACAACAAGCCCTTGAACAATCGCTTCTCCAAGACCATATGAAGCATTGATAATCATTGCATTTTCAAAGCCCGTTTCCGTATCGATTGAAAATGCAACTCCTGATACTGCTTTATCCGAGCGTACCATCTTTTGGATCGTGACTGAAAGCGCAATCGATTTATAATCAAATGATTTTTCATGACGATACACTATTGCACGATCAGTAAATAATGATGCAAAGCATTTTTTTACGGCATCAAATAATGCATCTTTTCCAGAAATATTTAAAAATGTGTCTTGCTGCCCTGCAAATGATGCATCCGGCAAATCTTCGGCCGTTGCTGATGAACGAACTGCTACATGAATATTTTTTTGATTATACTGCATTCCTAATTGCACATAAGAACTTTGAATCTGTTCAGCTAAATCTGCCGGCATAGGTGCAATATGAAAAAGATTACGAATCTGCTGACCAACCTCTTGTATTTTTGATACATCACTATAATCAGTTAATCCATCCATTATTTTTTCGATTATGGGCATTAAATGATTACTGTTAACAAAATGCCAGTACGCATCTGATGTAATACCAAATCCACCAGGCACCCGAATGCCCTGAGATGCTAGAGTATTATACATCAGGCCTAAAGATGCGGTTTTCCCGCCAACTAAATTACTGTCTGCATCCACAATTTCTGAAAAATTTTTTACAAACTTCATGACATTCCAATTAATGAGATAATTTTTAAAAATTATATTCAGAATACAAATGATAAAAACGATACACAATCATTTTTATAAAAAAAAATAACTTTTAAATGAGCATGCAGCTTCATATACCAATACAAGTATTAATAATTGACACATTCTATGCGCTTTTGTATGATGGGTCGAGTTTTTTTAACATAATTAATCAGCATATAAGGAGAATGTATATGCAGCTTATGAAGTTTCGTAAATCACTTAGTTTAATTTTAACACTTGCATTATCAAGTAATGTAATAACGAGTACTGCACACGCAGATCTGATCGCATCATGGTGCGATACAAAAAAAATTGCAGCATTTTCCGTTCTTTCAACAGCAATTATTTCTTTCGCACATTTAGTTACTAAAGAAACGCAACCGGTTCGCGTTGAACCAAAAAGCGATTCAAATCTTGATATGGCATGGTACTTATTTGATGAACTATTAGTTGGACAAATGGAGAAAGGCGAACGCCCTTCTAAAGTTGTTTATAATGAAGAAACTGAAGAATTCGATATCAAATACAGCAAAATTAAAGCCCGTGGATTAACCGGTATTATTTATTCAAAAATGAAGCCCGTAATCATTCCAACATTGACCTTCATGGTACTCTTTAATAAAGACTTCAAAGAAAAAATAGTCGACGGAATTATTGATGCACGAAACTTTGTAATGAATCCTACTGCACCATTTATTGAAGTTTATAGTGCGATTACGACCGGTAAAAAAGCGTAAAATTAAATACCTTTGTTGACAAACAAATAATTAATTTTATTGTATAAGTTACTAATCTTTTACACATAACATAACCAAAACAGAGCATATAAGGAGTTAATTATGCTTTCATTCAAACATCTTTTAGCAGCAGCATTTGTTGTTGGCTCATTATTAAGTTCAACTGCACAAGCAAAATTGAGTGACTATGTAGACGTAAATAATCTACCAAGAACAGGAATTGCTGCAGGTGCAGCTGCAGCTGTTTATTATTTAGTGTCAGTTCACAAAGCTGATGATAAAAATGATTCTACTCTTAATAAAGCACTTAACATCGCAAGCAAAACTGTTAAAGCTCCAATTAATTTTTATGCAGAAAAGAAAGACGGTTTACATGCAGCAGCTGCAGCATTTGCGCTAGCCTATCATGGTAAATCTGCTATAAATAGTCT
>CAZPZX010000075.1:0-3529 GCA_964591235.1 uncultured Pseudomonadota bacterium | reverse complement strand
CGTGTTATTGTAGTAGACGATTGTTCAGTAGATGGAAATGCAGAATATATTGAGCATTACGTTTATTCATGCAACCAGCAACATCGTGTTAGCATCATCAAAAATAACACCCGCAAACGAGCTATGGCAAATCTTTATTTTGCATTACAAATGTGCCAACCCGACGAGATCGTCTTTAATTATGACGGTGATGATTGGCTTGCTGATGACCAAGTATTCAATTTAATTAATAACATCTATCACAACCCTGATGTCTGGATTACCTTCGGTTCATTTATTAACTGGCCAACCAATCAAATGGGATATTGTAAACCGGTGCCACAAGAGTACGTTGATAAACAACTCTATCGTAAAAAATGGTGGATGCCCGGTCAATTACGAACCTTCTATGCATGGCTTTTTCATCAAGTGCGTTTAAAAGATCTTTTATTTGAAGGCCCCTATTTTCAAGGACAGTTTTTTCCGGCAAACGCAGATCTGGCAATTTATTATCCGATGATGGAAATGGCAGGAAATCATTTCCAATATATCCCTGAGATAATTTATATTCGTAACGTTGAAACACCAATTAATGATTTTAAAGCAAACAAAGATGTACAAGTCTTAGGAAGTAAAATACTCCGAGAAAAACCAGTTTATCCGCGTTTGAACAAAAATGAGTCTCATTATTTTGATGAATATAAAAATGCACAGGCAGATATTATTTTATTTTCAGAACGATTTGAACATGCACAAAAATTTATTACTTCTTGTTCACGTTTAATGAGAAACTATAATACTATTTACCTGGTGCACAGCTCCTCAGATGTACGCTATGAATTGCTTGAAAAAGATCAGGTCGTATTAAAAAAGGTGAATGAACAAACCTTTAAAAATGCGCTGCTCGATATATTACATACCACGCAAAAACATATTTTATTTGCACAAGATATGATGGTAGCAACTCATTATATTGATTGCAATGAGTGCATTCAATCGCTTGAACGCGCGTTTGCATATGGCTTTTATTTAAGCAAAGGAACTGAAAACATTATTTGCCATCGGACAGCAATGCCACAACCAATGCCGGTTCTTAATCAAATTAATGACACAATGTATGCATGGGCATTTGGCTACGCTGCGAATGGAGATTGGCGCTGTTATAATAATCCTGCAATGACTATTTATCGCACTCGTGACGTACAGGACCAAATCAATAAACTTCAATTCAACAATCATCAAGAACTATTCGCGGCATGGGCAAATGTTTCAATTGATTTAGAGAATGTGGGATTATGCTATGAGCATGCTCGCGTGGGATATATTCATTGGTAGATATTTTTCTAACAAATTTTTTCTGTAAAAGTTATATTTAAAAGAAAAATTTTTATCAAGAAAGTTTATTATGAAAAACCTGTATGCACCTTGGCGCAGCTCCTACGCAGCCTCAACTGAAGAATCAAAAGCAGAACATGCAAAAAAAGATGCTTGTGTTTTTTGTACACAGCTGCAAGAAGACAATGACGAAAAGCATTTTATTTTAAAAAGGTATAAGCACTGTTTTGTAGTGCTTAACAAATATCCTTACAATGCTGGTCATTTGATGGTTTTACCGTTAGCACATGAAAAAAATTTAGATAGTTTATCTGCTGATGCACGTCATGAAATAATGGATGCAAGTAGCTATTGCGTAAAAGTTGTTGAAAATATTCTAAAAGCCGAAGGGGTTAATATTGGATTAAATATTGGCAGAGCATCAGGCGCTGGAATTCCCAGCCATTTGCACATGCATATTTTACCCCGTTGGGATGGTGACACCAATTTTTTGCCAACATTAGCTGATGTAAAAGTCGTTTCTTTTGATTTAAAAGAGATCTTTGAACTGTTAAAGCCAGAATTTAAATAAATAATCTGCTCGTAGTGAGCCTTGTCGAACCATTCCAAGTGATTTCATAGAAAAAGCTCTTTATTTAATGCTATTCTTAATAAAATTGAGGAGAATTCTATGAAATCTCAGTATCTATTATTGATCTGCTTTTTTATTTTTAGCACGTGCGTTCAAATTCAATCAATGAGTTATTGGGAACGTGCTAAAAGTTATTTTAGCGGTACTTCTTTAACACCAGAGCAAAAAGTGCTTCAAGATCAGTTAAAAAGCTCAAATTTTCAATTCGCTTTTTCACTCTTTAAACCAATGTATTCTCAAGCCAGACCGCAAGAAAAAGCTGCGATAAAAGAAATCATTATTAATATGATCGCCCAAGAAGCTCCTTTATGGAATCATCAAGATATTGATTATTTTAAAAGAACTTTTTTAAAACCTGCTTTAGAACTAGAGCCAACTTTATTAAATGATATTTTTAACAAAGTTGCGCAAACCTATTTTAATCAGGTTTTTACTCATGATTTCCAGCTTATTCTTTCAAAAAATATTGACGCTTTCTCACAAGATGCTCTAGCTACACTCTTAAAAAAACAAAATGGTTCTGTAATTCCAGCTAAGATATTAGAAAATGTAAGAAAAATATTATTAAAAAATAAAGCAATTAGAAGCTCGCTCGACTTTTTAATACGCATCTCAACAAGCAATGATGAGGAAGCAAAAAAACAATGGCTACAGCTATATTTTGCTAATTTTGATCAGATACCGCACCAAGATGTTCGTCATTTCACATGGACTTTAATCGAGCTAATTGGTTATGATGCATTTATAAAATATTTAGCTCAGCATATTGATTCAATATTATTAAAGCAAAACACAGCGCTCATTACAATGTTTGATGTCCTCAATATTATTGAGCGAACAGGAAATACCTCTAAAGCAGATTTAATGCAGCAAATAACTGAACAAAGAAAAAAAATTAGCGCTGCAATCACTAAAAACATAATGCATTTTAACAATAGCCCAGAGATTACAACACTTTTCTCGGATAATCGCTCATCACTTTTATTGGCAGATATTTCAGTACCCGATGTTGTCAAAGTTGCTCTTTCACATATAAAGGAATTAAGCCCAGAATTCGCAAAATTTCTTTTATTTAAAACTCAAGATCAGACTCTCGCTCAAGCCATCATTTCTCAAAATCGCTTTCCATATTCTCTTATTATTCTTGCAAAAGATGTACTGGATGAAAATTCTAATTCTCCTACTAGGCTCCATTTAAGGAGATATAAAGAGCTTATCAATGATACAGATGAATTTAATAATTTTCATGAAAATAAAGATCTTAATAGTTTGTATATACAATTTAGAAAAAGAGAAGAACAACTGAATAAAGATGAATTCTATACATTCGTTCATGGCCAAATGAGACGCTTTTATTTTCCTGAAAAAATGTATACCCATTTATGGGGATTACGCAAAAAACAGCCTGTCGATAATTTCTTCTTCGCGCATGTTAAAGATTTAGTTGAAACCCCCCAAGCGCAGTTTGAAGAAGATATCCTGCGCAAAACAATTCACATGGCAGGTTCAGCAACTGAAAGCGAGAAACCTCAAATCGACCTGGCACGACGAAAAAAAGTTCTTTTTATGAACTATGCCTTTTTT
>CAZPZX010000074.1:0-3633 GCA_964591235.1 uncultured Pseudomonadota bacterium | reverse complement strand
TTCAGCTTATCGCTGAAGATGGACGAAATATCGGTATCGTTTCACGTGGTGAAGCGTTGAAATTAGCGCAAGAAGCCTCACTGGACTTGGTGCTTATTGCTGAAGAAGGCCGTGAAGGGGTGCCGGTTGCTAAGGTCATGGACTTTGGTAAATCACTTTATGAAAAAAAGAAAAAGCAGCATGAGGCCAAGAAACACCAAAAGGTGATTCAAGTTAAAGAAGTTAAGATGGGAGCGAAGATTGGCGAACATGATTTTCAAACGAAAATGCGTCAAGCCATTGAGTTCTTAAAAGATGGTAAGCGTGTAAAGTTTACTCTCTTCTTTAAGGGACGTGAAAATGCGACCAAATTTGAACGTGGAACAGAACTTTTTGATAAAATTCAAAAAACGTTTGAAGAACACGATCTACTTAAAAATTTGGGACAAGAAGCTGACTCTAAATTGGGTTCGCTCTGGTCTCGTGTATATTTTTTAAAAAATGTTAAATAAACTGAGCAGGATTTTAAAATGCCTAAAATGAAAACACGCTCTTCAGCTAAGAAGAGATTTAAAAAAATTAGCAAAACTTTGATCAAGCGCGCTAAAGCGTTTCGTCGTCACTTGTTAACTAAAAAGTCAGCAAAACGCAAAGATCAATTGCGCAAAGCTGCATATGTAAATAGCGTAGATGTTGGCAGAATTTCTAGAATGTTGCCAAACGATTAATTATTACGAGCTTAAGAATATCGGAGCAGAATTATGTCACGAGTAAAACGTGGTATCGTTACTAAAAAACGTCATAAAAAATTATTAAAAAAAACTAAAGGTTATTGGGGACAACGCGGTAACGTATTTATGCGTGCGTCAGAAACTTTAAAGCGTGCAATGGCATTTGCATTTAAAGGACGCAAGTTGAAAAAACGTGATATGCGCGGCTTGTTTATTGCTCGTATTAAAGCAGCAACCAATGCTCAAGGTGTTTCTTACAGCAGATTCATTTCTGGTTTGAAGCAAGCTAAAGTAGAATTAAACAGAAAAATGCTGAGCCAACTTGCTATCTGCGAGCCTCAAGCGTTTGCTGAATTAGTTTCTATTTCGCAAAAATAATAAGATTCTTGACTTTCGCTTTAGTGATTATTTAATATGACCCTAAAATAGACTCTTTATAACATTAAGGGGGAGTAATGAGTACATTAAAGCTGTTAGAAGAAAAACTTACGTGCTTGGCTGAGCTTGTTAAGGAATTAAAAACAGAAAATGCGAAGTTAGCTGAAGAAAACGCTCAGCTAACAGCTGAACTTTCGATGCTGAAAAGCTCATTGCAAGATACACTAAAAGAAAAAGAATTAACGCGCATTGTTGTTGATGATTTAATTAAAAGTATCGATTCATTAGTTGAAAATCAATGTTGAAACTATGAAAGCGAATAATTATAAATTAACAGTTTTTGGCGATCAATATTCAGTGGTAAGCGACGAGTCTCAATCGCATGTTAATCAAGCGGCGGATATGGTTGATAAACTCATGCAGGAGATTTCAGCTAAATTATCGCAAGTTGATGAAAAGCGAATAGCAGTGCTCGTTGCACTTCAAATGGCAAGTAAAGTTCTTGCGCTTGAGAAACAAATTGAAAACACCACAGAATTTCATAAAGAATTTGCAGAACGCATAGAAAATGAGTGCATCGCAATCTTGCGACGTTAACAATAAGTAGTTTATCTACTTTTTGCATTTTCATTGAGTTAGTGCACATCTGTTTTTAAACCATCCTTAACAGGGTGGTTTATTTATTTTTTTTACCCTTTAAAGTCATTGCATGGTAGACTATATATGTTTTGATATTGAATTTGATATTTAGGAAAAGTATGAGCTTGCTAGTAGTTATACTCAATGGTATTGGCATTATCGGGATGATTGCCAGTATTATATTATTATACATCACCCGAAAAAAAGTCATGGAAGCGCGCTTAATTTATGAAGAATCACAAGAAAAATTACGCAATGCGCGCCGTGAAATTGAAAACGAAAAACGTGAAGCGCTCTTAAAAGTTAAAGATGAAATCTATAGAAAGCGTAGTGATTTTGAGTTAGAAATGAGACGTGATCGCTCTGAAATCGATCGCGCCCAAGCAAAATTAAATGCGCGTTATGAAGCAATTGAAAAAAAAGAACATGATAATGATGAATTAAAACGCGAGCTACAGCAAAAAGAGCGTAATCTTTTACGCACTGAAGATCAATTGCGTGCGAGCGAAGCCAAGCTTAAAACAGTGTATAGCGATCTTATTAACAAGCTTGAGCGTACCAGCACTATGACTAAAGAAGAAGCTAAGCAAGCATTAATGCATACCTTGGAAGATGAAGTAAGGTTATCAACTCAAAAGTGGGTTCAAAAAGTTGAAGAGGATGCGCGCCAACTTGCTAAAGAAAAATCCGTTCAAATCGTTGCAACCGCAATGCAGCGTTATACTGCAGATCAAGTTGCTCCCCATTCTTCAAGTGTGGTTCATTTACCTAATGATGAGATGAAGGGCCGCATTATTGGTAAAGAAGGACGCAATATTAAATCACTTGAAATGGCTACCGGCATGGAATTTGTTATCGGGGAAACTCCCGAAATTATTACCATCTCGGGGTTTAATCCGATTCGTCGAGAGATTGCACGCCGCACCTTAGAGAAATTAATTATTGATGGACGTATTAATCCAACGCGCATTGAAGAGACGGTAGCTCAATGTGAAAAAGAGTTGGAAGAAATGATTCAAGAATACGGTCGAGAAGTTGTTCTAGAATTTAATTTGCAAGGTATTCATCCCGAGATTATTACCGCCTTGGGAAAATTATATTTTAGAACTTCCTATTCTCAAAACGTGCTTGATCATAGTAAAGAGGTTGGACTTTTTGCACGAATGATTGCTGAAGAGTTAGGATTAGATGGCGCATTGGCTCTGCGTGCTGGTCTTTTGCATGATATTGGTAAAGCAGTTACTGCAGAAGTTGAAGGTCCACACGCTAAAATCGGTGGCGATATGGCAAAACGCTGCGGCGAAAATCCAATTGTGGTTAATGCTATTGCCGCTCACCATGAAGAGGTTCCGTTCGCTTCAGTCTATGCAATCATCGTAGTAATTGCCGATACTATTTCTGCATCACGTCCGGGCGCACGCCGTGAAACATTAGCCGCTTACATTAAACGTTTGGAAAAACTGGAAGAGATAGCTACTTCATTTGAAGGAATCAAAAAAGCATACGCTCTGCAAGCTGGTCGAGAAGTTCGCATCATTGTTGAAGAGGAGATAATGGATGATGAAAAAGCTACATTACTGGCACGCAATATTGCGCGTAAAATTGAACAAGAGATGAATTTTCCTGGACAAATTAAAGTTAATGTTATTAGAGAAAAACGAGCGGTTGAATACGCTCGATAAAAAATTACTCAAATAATTTTTTATATTCTCCATAGCCTTCTTTGTCTAAATCTTCCAGCGGAATAAATCGAAGTGCTGCTGAATTTAAACAATAGCGTAAGCCATTTGGGGCAGGTCCATCATTAAATACATGTCCCAAATGTGCATCTGAACTTTTAGAGCGAACTTCTGTTCGCTGCATGCCATGACTTTTATCTTGCTTGGTTATAATTTCATTAGCTTCA
>CAZPZX010000073.1:0-3908 GCA_964591235.1 uncultured Pseudomonadota bacterium | reverse complement strand
CTGAATCAGTGCTTACGTCCTTTATTGATATACGTGCTCCGCAGTCAAGTAACGTTGCAATAAGCGGCCAATCTTCTTTGGTTGTTGTTGCGTATGCCAAACCGAACAACGGTGTTTGGCCATTTGGACCGCGTGCATTGGGGCGAGCGCCATTGGCAAGCAATAGTTCCATGATATGTTTTTGTTTATCTAAATTAAAATATCCATTTGTAGAAATGAGGTGTAACGGTGTTGATCCATCGTTCATTGTAGCATTTATTTTTGCGCCAGATTGTATAAGAGTTTTTATTGTTTCAATGGCAAAACAGCTCACCGCATGATGAATTGGTCTTTGATCATCATAATAGCTCGGCATATTGGGGTCAACACCATGCTCAAGTAGTCTTTTGGTTATATCAAGCATATCGTCTGAAGCGCATGCTTCAAATAGAGGGCTTCCGAGCTTATCGAGTGCGGTAATAGGAAAATGAAGATTTAAATTTTTCTTGATCCGATGATCAACAATTGCCGCAAGATTTTCTTTTTTATTTTTTTCATCTATATAAAAATAGGGCCATCCGAGTTTACTTTCTCCAAAACCAAATGGCCCCCAATGCAATTCAAAAAGTTGACTGTCAAAATTAGATTCATTTAGGGATTGCTCCATGGACACTATGTTGCATGCAAGCAACAGAAGAAATAATAATTTTTTCACTTCATCATCCCTGTATGTTTCTATTTTTCTTTATCTGATGATGGCTTATAATACCATGAATTTACCGGGCCTCTTGCTGCATGAGCTTCTGCGTTAACATCGGCCCCATGTTGTAATAGAAGTTGAGCAAAATCGATTCTATTTTTTGCGGCAGCTTCATGAAGTGCTGTCCACCCGCTTTCATCTTCCATTTCATGGACGTTTGCACCTTTTTGGAGTAACAATTTTGCTATTTCAAAATGCTTTAAATAGACGGCAGCATTAAGAGGAGGAATGGGCTGTTCATTTTTATTTAAAGAAACATTGTTGGCAATATAATAATTAACCTCTTGAATATCGCCGGCCCAAACGGCATCAAATAAAGATGCATACTTTAATGGTAGGTGAGCTTTAGGATAATATCTGAAACTTACTAAAACTATTACTATTCCTAACGTGAGCGCAAAAAATATATACTCTCTTTTTTTCATGTATTTTCCTATTAATTAGCTTCTTGATGAGCAATAGCGCCATGTTCTTTTAGAAAGGCTATAGTTTCTTCATTTCTTTGTTCAAATGCATAATCTAAAACCGTTTTACCTTCATTGTCAACAGCATTAATATCAATGCCTTTACTTAACAAAAAGTATATAATGGGAATTAATTGCATTGCATCATCTTGAACCGCTACATGAAGTGGTGTTTGCCCGGCATGATTAGTCGTAATAATGCCCGTGCGATTTAATAATACATAGACCATATCATAATAATTTCTTTTAACAGCAATATGCAATGCACTATTTCCATCTGCATTCGTTTCATTACTAGTGGCGCCACATTCATCAAGTAAATACTTTACAATTTTAACATTGCACTGCTTTGCTGCAATGAGTAAAGGAGTTAAGCCTTCATCATTTTTTATTGAGAAATCTGCTCCATATTGTTTAAGAAGAAGTAAAATTTCAAAAACCTCTTCTTTAGGAGAATGGTTGCGATCAATAAAGATATGAAGTGGGGTATCACCGAGTTTATTTTGTGCATTTATCGCTACGCCATTATCAAGAAGTGTTTTTACCAAATGGGGGCGTAACTCACTGTACATGACAGTATGCAATGGAGTATCTTCTTTTTCAGAGATTGCCGTGATAGTTGCCCCATTTTTCAAAAGAAAATCAATAACTTTTTCGTGACCCCAATAGGTATTCAGGTTAAGAGGCGTTCCTAACGCACTATCTTGGTTAATATCCAAACCTTTTTGAATTAAAAATTCCATTATTTTTATCAGCTCATCTTGCATTTCATGGCTACGCGGATGATACATAATATGCAATAAAGAAAGATTATCCTCTTTGCTTATATAAGTAACATCAGCACCTGCATCAATCAACATTTTAAACGTTTGCATATTGTAATCGGAGCCATGGCAAAAATTAAAAAGGACACTCATGTCTTCGTTGTCAATTGCATTTGGATCTGCGCCGTAGGATAACAGAAGTTGTACCAATGCTTGGCACTCACCACTGTTGACGGCGAGTATTAAAGGGGTATTTCCTGAGCAATCACGCGTATTAACTGCTGCTCCATGTTCAAGAAGTAGTTGAGCGGCTTTGAAAGTGCCATTCCGACATGCATGATGTAAGGCGGTTTTTCCATCCTCATCAGGAGCATGAATATCAGCACCATGATTTATGAGTAATGTCACGATCTGAAACTGATAATAATTTAGACTTAGTGCTAAATGTAAAGGACTACGGCCAATAGTATTCTTTTTATTAACATCCGCACCCTGTGCTAAAAGATATTCGACTATATCTTTAGATTCTTTCATGATTGCATGATCGATGGTGTTATAAAAGCCTGAAAAGGCATTTACTAAGGCGCCTTTTTCAACTAACAGCTTGACTGCCGGAAGGTTATTCTGATCGATGGCAATGTGTAAAGGATATTTTGTATTACTTGTTTGATTAACATCTGCTCCGTTTTTAATCAAGAAATCCAAAAGTTCAATATCAGCATGTCCATTTAAACCAGCAAGTAATGGCGAATTACCAAAATAATTTTGTTTGTTTACTAAAGCTCCTGAAATAAGAAGAAACTTTGTGATTTCATGATTATTATGAGCAGCGGCATGAATAAGTAATGTATTACCCTCTTTATAGTCAGCTGCGTTAATATCTAAGCCTTGGGAGGTATATTCTTTAAGGAGAGCTAAATCATTATTTTCGATTGCAGTAACTGCTTCTTTAAGTAGTTGCTGATTGGATTGGTTTATCATAGTTTGTTTCTTTTATTGAGACTCTTCTTGGGGTTGGGAGTTAGATGTTGGCAATAATTCTTGAATCTTATCTTTCAAATATATGCCACTTAAAGCCATAATTGCTCCTGATGCGGCAATTAGCGGCAAGTGAGGAATGGTGATACTATCATGAGGGCCATAAGGATTTGCTAGCATTGCTTTAAAAGCTACCCAGCCATGATAAAAACAGCTTAAAATATGAGGGAAAGAGGTGGGACCTTCATTAATACTACATGCGTTATAAACACAGCGGCTTGATAAGAACAAGAGACTGGCTGCGGCAGTTAATTTGGCACCCGTTATAATTTTTTCAGAGAGGGGTTTTGCAGGTTTTTGCTCATTTGGATGGAGGGAGAAGAGTACACCTGTGGTAAGCACAATAAACAGAATTTTTTTCATAGAGAATCCTTGGAGATAAAGTAGTATTAAATTCAGTTTAATTTATTTAAGTAAATAATCCAGCATAGTAATATTATTTCATATTTGAAATAATAGATTGGTAGCAAAGAAGCTCAATGTTTTCGTTAGCCAGAAGTATTGGCTATGCTTTCTTTGGGATTATTTTCTTATGCGCTTTGTATTCTGAGCGTAATGCAGCAAAAAGTATTTTTAAAATAGCTTGATTTTCATCTTCGTTATGCCCATTAATCTCGCCATGTAATTTTCCTGCTAATGGCCCTTGTAAAAAATAGGTGACGTATCTTTGGGAGTTTACATAATAGGTAATATCGGTTTTATTTTTAATTTTAGCAACCGGACCGGTAAGCTCATATTCATGATATTGTCCTTCCCATGAATCATCCCAACATATTCTAGCAAAACAAAGATTAAAAATAAGTAATAACAAAGTAAAAATATATTTCATATCGTCCCTCATGCATTTTATACCTTATAGTAAACAATGGTATGTTTTTAAAAAAGAATTTGTAGAACGAGATT
>CAZPZX010000072.1:0-3987 GCA_964591235.1 uncultured Pseudomonadota bacterium | reverse complement strand
GGGTGCCCCAGCTTCGCGCAGCCCGGAAAAAGAAGTGGGCGTATTCCCCATTACATTTACCGATGCCGCTGCACACGATCCAATTTTTAAAGATTTTGATAAGACATTTCATGCAACGCATTGGCATAATGATATGCCGGGACTAACAGCAGATGCAGAGCTTTTGGCTTATAGCGCAGGATGCCCGCGACAAATTATTAGATACAAAAAGAATGTGTATGGTTTGCAATGCCATTTGGAAATTACCAAAAATGGTATTGCAACGATGATTAAAGAATGCTCTGATGATTTAAAGCCAAGCGCTTATACGCAAAATAAAGAACAAATAATGGCAAATGATTATGAGTCAATTAATTCTTTAATGATTAAAATATTAGATAAACTCATAGTTTCATGAAATATTTTTTCTTAGCATCGACTATTTGCATGATAAATTGCGCTCAATCGATTGATTCTCTTGCATGCTATTTATCAAATTTAGAAAAAAATAATCAGTTCAGTGGAACTATTCTGATAGCTGAAAATAATTCAATTGTATTACATAGACCATTAGGCTTATCAAACTATGAACTGGATGTAAAAAATAAGCTTGATACCAAATTTCGCATCGCATCGATTACTAAGCAATTTACCGCTGCGCTTGTTTTAAAGCTACAAGAATTAGGGAATCTATCAGTTAATGATCCGGTGAGTAAATTTATTCCTGATTACCCTAAGGGCTCAGCTATGACTTTGCATCATTTATTAAGCCATACTTCTGGCCTTGCACGTATTCAAGAGATTCCCGATTTATCAAATATTCTACGTATTGCGCATACGCGCGCGCAGATGGTTGATCTTTTTAAAGATAGTCCGGCAAAATTTAATCCTAGCGAGTACTATGATTATAGCAATGCCGGCTACTTACTCTTAAGTTATATTATTGAATTAGCAACTCAAAAATCATTTGCTCAAGCTCTTAAAGAATTTATTTTAACTCCAGCGGGCATGCATGAAAGTGGCAGCGATGATAATGCATTTATTCTGAAAGATCGAGCTTCTGGATACAACTTAGTTAATAACGAATTACAAAATGGAGCCTATATTGATATGCCCTTGTGTAGCGGCTCTGGTGGAATGTATGCAACGGCGCATGATTTATATCTATGGAATCAAGCACTTTACTCTGGTCAAATAATTAACCGGGATTCACTAGCACTGATGCTTACTCCTCATACGCAAACATTAACTCCATTCGAAGGTTGCATTGGCTGGGATTTATCCTATGCACAATACGGCTATGGCATTCGCGTTGGAACATTGGCAAATGGGCACCATTTTACCAGCCATGAAGGGATCATTAATGGATTTTGCTCCAATATCATCCATATTTTTGAGTCAAGTACTGATATTATTATTCTAAGTAATCTCCAGCATGCGCCGATTAAAGAGATGAGTGATATTATTATTAATTATGTCAGCACATCCAAAATCGGTTGATCTTGCCGTCCTTGATAATTAAAGTGCAACCATTCGCATTTTATTACTTTAAAGCCGTGTTTATGCATCGCTTCAATTAAAATCGTCCGATTTTTTTGTAATCCGATCTACATCCGCACAATCACTCCATATCGACAAAAAAAATTTAATTTTGAATACTTGAGCATTAATCGCCTGGTACAAGGATTATAATAATGTTGATTTCTATCATTACCTTCATTTTAAGTATCGCATTCTCTTTATTATCCACGGTTGTGATTGGATATATTGCATTAGCAACGCCCATCGGCCCCTGGATGGAAATGACCTTAGTTTTATTAGGTACGTTATTTTTCAATCTGATTTGTACTAAAATATCTCAAACTCAAAAAATTCAATCGCTTGCATTTTCAACTGCCGCCGGAGGTATTGCCGGAGCCGTTGCAATGGCCTGTGCATTTTCATTTCCCACGCTTTATTTTTTGGATCAGAATCTTTTTAATTCATGGATGAATAATCCTCTTTTATTTATTGCACTCTTGGCTGCATTAGTAATTGCTGCCGGTAGTTTTGGTATTGCCATCGGGTTATGGTGCCAACCATTATTGATACAAAATCCTGATATGGTCTTCCCTATCGGGCAGATGGTATATAATATGATCGCTATTCAAAACCAAATAAAAAAAGCAATTCAATTAGCTTTAGGAGGCGGCAGCGCACTGTTTTATTGTCTGGTGCAAACATTCAGCATTCTTGTGCCCGCACGTATTACTTTATTACCGGCATATCAGCTGAGTATCTTTGATATCCCGTTGGTCACTACACGCACCGATATGATTCCTATGTTTTGGGCAATCGGATTTACAACCGGCCATGTAATAGCTATTCCTCTTTTAGTTGCCGTTATTGCACGCATTTTTATTGTTGATCCGATTCATAACATTTTATTCGCCACGCTTTCAAGCACCGATTATATTCTTGCATTTGGTGCAGGGATGGCAATTCAAGGAGCATTATTAGGATTAATCGATATCCCAAAAATATTAAAAAAATCTTTTAGTAATCTCTTTGCTTCAACAGCCACCAGTGAAGTAGCTCATGAAAAAACTAAACGGTATCTAATTTTAGTATTACTTTCGATTGGATTCTTAACCTATTGTGCATTCTCTATCCCTGCACAATTATATTTGCTTGTATGCACTGCATTATGCACGTATCAATTATTAGTTATTGCCGGGCGACTGGGCATCGCACCATTAGGGAGATTTGCAACATTTGTAATGATACCCGGGCTTTTATTATTTGGTTTTAATGCTTTACAAGTAACTATTGTTGCCACATTTGTTGAAATTGCCGGCGTAGTGGCCGTTGATATGATGTTTGGCCAAAAGGTTGCACAGCTTGGTAACATAAGTAAAAAGAAGATGCTTTTATGGCAATGGCTGGGATTATTAATAAGTGCTATTACGATTGGCGTTATTTTTATCTTATTAATTAACCATTTTGGTTTAGGCTCATCGGAATTAATTGCATCCCGCGCACAAAGTCGGGCCGTGCTTGTGCAAGCATTTAATTTTAATTATTGGGTTATGATTCTTGGATTCATCTTCAGTTATAGTCTAAAATTTATTGGTGTTAATCCGACCTTAGTATTTGGGGGTCTTTTAATGGGACTTGATACTTCTTTAATGCTGATTGCCGGTGGACTATCAACCTATCTAGTAAAAGACAAAGAAGAGCATTATCCATTCTGGTCAGGGGTTTACGCAACCAATTCGATTTGGATATTTATTAAAATGTTATTTTAGGAACAAATTATATGAAAGTCATACTAGTATTGTTTTTAATTGGTATCCCCACGTTAGAATATGGAATGAGAGGTAACGTGCGCCCACTCATAGCGGCTGCACGTAATCGCGAAGCTTGCCACCCCCATCCACCCGTACGCAAAATTATTATTGCACGATTTATAAATGGGCAATGGTATGAAAAAACTTACACTAGAGAACTTAAGGACCACAATAGAGAGCCCTTTTTAAAACATCCTGAAGTTGAAGCACAAATTCGTGTCAAACGTAGTAAACCTTGGCGCCGTTATTCAAACGATAGATAAAACGTATTGCTTACTTGCCCATATAATTGATCGCTCAAATCGATTATGCAATGGAAGCGCCGTTTAATTAATCTCAAAACAGTGGACTTCAAGTAGTAGTTTCTCCTATAAAAAAATCTAATATCTATCTTGTTAACACCAAGTTTTGGCTATTTAAAAAACAATCTTCTGCTATATCAGATATTCAAAAGCTGCAGATATCATCGATCGTCATCATAAAACTAATAGATTTCTAGTCTGGATTGTTCCATCTAACTAATTTTAAATTTTTTTACCAGCAAATCGGTAATTTCTTGATCATCTGATGCCACGGTCATTGCAGTATTATTTTGATCATCGGTGACTGTGCGATCTGCGCCCGAATCTAGCAATAGTTTAACGATCTCTTTTCTTATTTGGACATCACCAATAATAAC
>CAZPZX010000071.1:0-4080 GCA_964591235.1 uncultured Pseudomonadota bacterium | reverse complement strand
GATTCTAAAAAAGTAAAAATGTCTGAAGGTGCTCAAGAAATAAGTAAGTTAATTACGAGCGCGCACAAAGATCAATGGCGTCGCGGTGATAAAAAATAATTAGATTTTTTTGGGTATAAACCAAATAGATGCATGGGTACTTAAGGTGCCTGCTGCATCTTTTACTTTTTGTAATGCGTGCAAGGTGCGATGAGCTATGGTACTTTTGGCATGCGTTTTTTCAGTTAAACTGTGTAAAATAGGGTCTTCATCTTTGTCACTTCTGGCGTAGGGAGTATCCATCTTAACTTTTGCAGTACGATTGTGATCGGCAAGTAATTTTGCGATTCTGATGATACCTTTAACGCTAAAATCATTTTCTCGTAAATCGCAATGCTCTAAGGCTTCAGGCAGTTGCTCAAAACCATCTAAATTTATATCATCTAAGCCTAATCCTGATAAATTTAAACGGGTTATTAAATTAAATGCATATTGTTTGTGAGTAAATGCATAACATCGATCGATTGCGTTCAAGGCGGTCGTGCGTTCAGTCTTATTAAACCCCGTGCTGGAGCCGCTTCTTTTAATTGAATGTGCGCTTAATGAAATATGTCCTTCATTAGCCGTTGCATACAGTCTATGTCGCGTTAAACCGGTGGCAAAACCATCTTGATAGGCAATTATCGGTTTAAAGTTCTTGAGATCACGCTCTTCTTTGTTAAATTTTTCAGTTCCACGGTAATAGTTAACACAGTGAGGTTGTGTCAGTTTATCTGGATCGGTAATTTTCTCATTTAAAAATTCTATGGCGCGTCGAATCGGTGCTGCACATGGGTGGCGATATTGCCCATGCATGCCGGCGCTTACCACAACATAATGAGGATCAATTTTTTTTAATAATGCTTCTGTTGTACATTTTTCAAGTTCTGCCCCATGATGACTGAGGATAACCACACGGGATTTAAGTTGCTCTGCTGATAAAGAGCCGGTAATTCTATGAGTAGCATCTCCTAAAAACAGTACTGAAAAATCGCTATCAGCAACGCGCAGAATAATACTATCATCATTCGGGTTTTTGTTGCCGATTGATGATGCGATAACTTTGCAATAATCGGGTAATCGTTTATCGCAAAACTCTTTTATGTCTTTAATTTCATCACGAAATTTGAACGTATATTTTTGTTCAAGACATTTTTTTTCTAATTCTTTAAATTCAGGACCAAAATTTTCTTTAGTTTTGGATTCATAATCTTGACGCGATCCTCCTAATAGAACGGTGAGCTTATAATCTTTTTTTAAGCATTGTTGAGCTATTTCAGACAAAAAATTGCAATGATCGATATCCGGATGGCTGGCAATTATTACTACGTCTTTACATTCACTTGCTTCAATCTTCTTTACCATGGCGCTGATAATCGCTGCTTTATTTTGATTTTTCCCTGCCGGCTGCTGGGATGAGCCACAATCAAGTAATAATGAAGGTTTTTTTGGAAAGGTTGTTAAAGAGCCATTGCCTTGACCCACATTAAAGACAGTTACTTCCATTGCGGATAATGAAGAAAATAGAATAATACCTAATAAAAATAAGGGGCGATGTAGCATAAAACCTGATGAATTAAGGGAGTCTTGAAAGAAGATATACTATAAGCTTCATTATCAGATTGCAATATTTATTTTTTTTAAGTTTCCAAAAGTGATTGTTTAAAGAGGAGTTTTGCGATCTTTTTATTAATATCATTTTTATAAATATAACTTCTAATACATAAGAATGCGGTACTTCCTGCAAGTATTATACCGATATGCAGATCCTGTGGGTTTTGCTCGTGTCTAAAATATTCTTGTAATGAATTGGCAGCAAAAATTGCATTAGTAGCGCTGGTTAAAAATAAAACCAAATTATTTGCTGCGGCTAATTTTTTAACCATATTAATTTCAGTTTCTATTTTTTGATGGATATTCTGTTTTTGAGCTTCAGATAACGTATTAGTTAAATGAAAATATTTTTTTTCTTGAGGATCAAAGTAGTAATGTTGTTTTGCATCCAATGCGTAGCAGGATATAGTATAAAATATGATTAGTGGCACTATTTTAAGACGAATATTCATATTTTATAACATCTTGTAACTTTAAATGTTTGGCAGAATTTAAAGTTAACTAGGATGCAAATCCAATCTGCTCGGGAAAATCTTTTTTTAAAATGGCTCTTAAAGCCTGGATAGCTACCCTTTTTGATACATATGAAGTGATTTGGGTGATGGGTATGAGATCATTTTTATTTTCATCAAATTGAATAGCGCCTAAGAATATTTTAAAATTTTCATCTTTAAAATAAGTTATTTGTTTTTTATAAGGCTCAATTGTGATAAAAAAACAAAAGGATTTAGGCCATAAGTTATTACTTGATAATAATAAATATTTAGGTCTTCTTTTATTTTTTTATATTAATTCCTATAGCCATTTCATTACCTTATTATTAAGAAATAAATAAATTAGGTGGATTGCAATGTATTTGCATAATCTATTATTTCACGATGAAAATTCCGCAAACTATTAATACATCCATCAAATTGGTTAAAATTATTATATTTGAGTTCAATTGTTTTTTGACTAATTCTGCTAAAAGAAGTACTTCTTTTTTCGTTTTTAAATACTTATCAATATCTGCTGAAACTGCGCCAGGTCCATAAATATTTTGATCAGTTTTTGTAAGTAGAAGGTTCATTTGAGAAGTTAGTTCTAAGTTATTCTTTTCAATAAGTTCTAATATTGTTTCATGAAGAAGTCCAAATAAACTATTAGACAATCGCAAAATTTCTTTATTTTTGCAGTCTATAACTATTGACATATCATGCTCAAATTTAAAAATTGACTATGAACACCAACTAATATCATCAGGAAAATAATTTTTTTCTATTGATTCTGTAGCACGTGAAATAACGCGCATATTAATTAAGGATTCGAATTTCGGATCATAATAAGTAAATTGTTTTTTATTCACGTCGAAAATAGCAAATTCTTTATTAAAGTCATTATTAATGTAGAAAGATATAATTTTTCTCTCTGCATCAAGGACTATGTAATATAGAGGAATATTTGTATCAGTCAAAACTGAGTAATAAATAGTTGAATTATCTTGTTTGTATTTGATTATTTTTATATAAATTCCCACTCTGGGTGCTCATGGTAAAGTATTAGCATAGTTCATAATTTCTTCATAAAAATTGTGCATTATCTTCATTGCTCCAGGAACTTTTAAGTAATATTCTTTTTCTATTTCTAAAGCCTCTTTAACTAATTGCGCAAATAATAAAGTTTCATTTTTATTTTTTAAATAATCAGCTATGTCCGAAACGATACCACTGTGTCCATAGCTTCCTAAATTTGTTTTATCTATTAATTTTGCGACATTGGCAGGAAGCGTGGGATTTTTTTCTTCAATAATTTTTTCAAATCCTAGATAAAGATGTTCAAATAAAGTGTTTTTTATTTTTAAAATTCTTTTGCCGTTACACCAAATTGGTACTGACATAATGTCTCATTAATTCAATTAATTGTTTTGCAGATTTACTTCGATTAGGATTTTTTGCATCAATTATTACAGTTTGCGCAAAGTTATTTTCTAGAAAATTTTCGTGTAGTTTTTTATATAAATTCTCTAAATCTTTATCATTTAAATTAGTGATTTGAAGAATAATATTTTCGCCATCATCATAGGCATCCTTTAGTGATTTACAAAAAGCTTCAGCATTAAATATGTATGA
Source organism: uncultured Pseudomonadota bacterium (assembly GCA_964591235.1). GTDB lineage: Bacteria > Babelota > Babeliae > Babelales > Vermiphilaceae > BTUB01. Next base: position 340 of record CAZPZX010000071.1, on the reverse strand, counting down.
GCCTTCTAATGAATAACTTCTTGCAGTTTTAACGTCCCAAGTTTTATTAGAATGGGGTTCAGTAAAATCATCTTCGTCATTCTTAGCTCTTTCTAAGGAGCCTAGTATTTTTTGTTCCATACATGCTTTTCCTGCAATTGCTTCTTGTAAGCTCCCTTGGGTCACAGCTCCACCATGTGCATTATCATATTTGAAGTTTTTAAAAACATGATTGCTATTAATTTCATGTAATATCTCACCAAGCTCATTAATAGCTATTGCGCAATTTTTTCTACATGCCTTATGAATATTAACATTATATACTTCTAAAGCTTCTAATATATTCTCTTTACCATATTTT
>CAZPZX010000070.1:0-4238 GCA_964591235.1 uncultured Pseudomonadota bacterium | reverse complement strand
CGTGCGCAAGAACGCTTAATTTTAACCCATTCGCGCTACCGCTATCAATATGGCACTATGATCGATCAACGCCCTTCTCGCTTCGTACAAGAGATTCCTAATGGCACCGTGCCGATTTTTGATGGATCATATTGGAACACTATTCAAACATCTCAATTCTTTGCCGGATGGATGAGTGTGACTGATTCATTTAGACCAGCTCCAACAAGCTTTTCTCAACAAAAAGTTTCCATGAAGACTGAATCTTCTAAAAAATTCACGCCTACTTCATCACTTAAAACGAATGAACCTAAAACAAAATTAACCTCTAGTTTGTGGAAAAAAAATCAGCCCGTTTCTCATCCAAAGTTTGGTTTGGGTATTATTGAAGATGTTGAATTGCGTCCCAATGGCGCGACTTATTTGCAAATCAAGTTCAAATCTGGCAGCAAAAAATTAGATTCCAGCTTTATAACCATAACATAATTACTGAGAGCGGAAAATCCTTTAAATTAAGGCTTTTTTCTTCATAATAAGTCTTTTAATTGATCGTAGCACCTCTATTTTAATATAATACAATTAGAAATTATAATTTACAATTTAGGACTGAATATTGAAAGTTAAAGCACTTATTCTACTTCTATTTATAGGTATTACTATTTCTATATATACCATGGACTGGTGGAGCCTGGTGGATAGTAGTTGGAAAGAACAACGCTTTAAAAGAAGAGCAGAGGAAGAAAAAATTGCTTCTGAACGAAAAAAAATTGCAGATGAGGCCAGTAAACAATTAATAAAAACTTTAAATGATATGCCTTATACTTCCAGCACACCAACTGCTTATGAAAAACAACAAGAAGAAGAAATTATGAAGCTGGTTCAAATTTTTTTAACTCAAGGAGCTAATCCAAACGAAATTAGCAAACGATTTATCCCCGCCGATCATTTCAATCCTAATGACTATGGGCAGACGATTTATAAAGATTTAAATACCTTAGGATTAGCAGCATATAAAAATTCTTACCATATCGCCAAGATACTTTTAGAAGCAGGTGCATTAACTAATCACCCTCGAATGGAACTAATTACACCATTATCTTTAGCGGTTCTTAATAATAATACAGAGTTAGTGCGTTTGTTACTAGCGCATAAAGCTAATCCTAATCAGATTGTTATAGATATCAAAAATCCAAAATTTACGAAAGATAAGAGAGGGCAACCACTTGGAGAATACACATGGTGGGAACATCAATTTAGTGATAGATTTCCTATCTTACATTTTGCAATTCGTAACAACTCGATTGATATTGTACGATTATTAGTTGAAAATGGTGCAAATCCCTTAACATTGGCCATACAACTTCCTGACTATGAGAAAATAAGTCAATATGAGAAAGATCGTGGCGGAACGGAAGTATTAGGACGCACATCCTTAATTGAAGCAAGTATTCATGATAATTTAAGCATTGCACATCTTTTAATAGATGCAGTAAGAAAAATGGGCTCAGATGTAAGTGCATTTGTTAATAAGTCAGACAAATATAATCGAACAGCATTGTATTCTGCTGCTTCAAGTAAAAAGTCTCACTTAGTTGAATTATTACTTCAAAATGGCGCCAATCCACTAATTAGCAACAAGTGGAAGGAGACTCCACTTATGCAGTCTGCTCTGTTCAAAAATTTAAACAATATAAAACTTATAGTTAATTCAGTAAAAGCTTTAGTAACTGAACTTGGAAAAGCACAAGAATCTTATTTCCACTTATTACCTAAAGATGCGCTTGGACAAGTTTCCATGTATTTCAATCTTGCAGATTATATTAATCAGGCAAATACAGACGATGGCGATACCGCATTAATTAATGCGGTATGGCACGCTGATGATGATAAGGAATTCAATAACAACACTCTTGATATTGTACAATTTTTAGTTACTCACGGTGCAAACGTAACACACAAAAACAAAAAAGGGCAAACTGCTCTTGATCTTGTTTATCGTCTTAATACTAATTATCAACACAAAGATGAACTAATTAAATTATTAACTCAAAATTTTAGTGAAGATAAAAAGTGAGATAATAATGAAAATTAAAATAATTGCTATTTTTCTATCTTTATTTATATTTATCTCAATTTCTGTAAATGCCATGGACTGGTGGGCTTTAGTTGATAGCAATCGGAAAGAACAAAAGTTGCAAGAAAGAAAAAAACAGGCACAAGCAACTGATGAATTGATCCAATTATTACAAAAAGTCGACATACGGCATCCGAAATTACCCGAATCACGAGATGTGTTTATAAAAAAAATTAGCGATTTTTTACAGCAGGGAGCAGATGTAAAAGGTGAAATACCTATTCTAAAACCAGATCATTTTCTGCAAGGCAGATGGCACGATTCCAAAATAGGATTTTTAGCCTATGCAATTTCAATAGGTGATCCAGTTATCGTTCAATTGTTTATTGAATACGGTGCAAATCTATTACTAACCAATAGCGATAAACTCTCTGACTTAATCCAGTACGATGAAACGCCCCTCATGATGGCTGTTCGAAAAAGCAATATTGAAATTATACGTCTACTCATTGAAGCAGCCAAAAAATTAAATTTTGATATTCAAACCTATCTTAATATGAAAAATGGTAGTGGTGACTCTGCATTGACTCTTGCTATATCAGACTCTAATATCGTAAAATTATTACTTGAAAATGGTGCAAATCCCGTTTCACGTGATAATGATGGGCGCACGCCTCTTATGAACGCAGCTTTGTACGGCAAAATAGAAAGTGTACGTCTTTTAATTGATGCTGCAAAACAGATTTTTGATAAAGAGCTGGCAAAAATTTCAAAAGAGCAGAGCTCATATTTACATGTGTTACCCAAAGATGTGGTGGACATTATTTCGCAATACAAACAATTCAGGCAACTTTCTGATTACATAAATGCCCAGGATAGTAAAGGTTATACTGCACTTATGTACTCAGTGCTTACGTGGAAATATAAAGATAGGAATGATATTCAAAATATACCTTTAATCGTTAGATTAATTATTTCAAGTGGTGCAGACATCACTCTCGATACCAAAGAAGGTTTTAATGCTTTTGAACTTTTTAGTGAAAATTCTTCTTCCTGGAGAGCTTATAAGTGGTTTAAAGAAATTAGAGATCTTTTAAAACCTGGCGGTTGGAATTATGAAGAGAGAAAAAAACAAAGAGATCAAAAAAAAGAAACGACTTCGATTTTTATGACCTCAGAGGATGAGTAATCTTGAAACAATTACACTATTAACGTCAAAAATTTCTGACAATTAATTCTTTAACTTTTTTTATTGTTCTTGCCGTTCTATTAAAGCTTTAACTTTTGCAAAAGCTTCTTTTTGTGATGCGTCATTTTGTGCAAATCTTTGCAAAACTACTCCTAATTCAGCATCGGTTACTTTTTCACCTTTTTTTATTCTTTCAAAAATATCGTTCAGGTGCTGGATATCTTCTTGCAATAAAGCAGTAGCTTGCATTCTAAATTGCTCTATTATTTCTTGTGATTCTTGTGCTTGAAGAGTTTCTTGAAAATCTACAGAACTCAATTCCGGATTAGAAACTCCTTGAGTAACATTTTTTTCCATTGAACTTGCCGGTTTAAACCTATTGGGCCCTTTAAATCTATTAGTATCACTTTTAAACCGATTTGGCTGACTGCTTTGCTGCATAGCATTACCATTAAAACTTATAATCAGCAAAAATAGTGGTAATATTTTATTCATAATTGATCCCTAAAATAAATATAGGATACTAAGATTGCCTATAAATATCGACCACCTGTTTAAAAACATCACCTGAGATTACATTCAAATAACTTGTTTTATCTCTTGATACTTGCAATAGTTTCTCCTTTTCATCTGCAAAAACTTCTTCAATAAGCCCATCCAACCCATTATCTATAGAACTTCCTTTCCATACGCCATGTTGTTTTAATGCCAGTAACAGATTGCGACGAACATCATCAGGACTTTTTGGCAAACGAATTAATGAAATATTTTCTAACATAAGATTTTTACCATTCTGGTAATAATTAGGGTTTACGCCCGCAGCTAGTAAATATAGAGCTGATTTGACAATATTAACAAATTGAGAAGGTTCTAGTGTATAGCGAGCATACAGGTTTTTAAGTTTAGAAAAAAGGCATAACAAAGAATTCGAATCTTCTATAGAACAACCTAAACTATTCCGCATGCATTTCCATAATTCATTCGGATCGGTTCCAT
>CAZPZX010000069.1:0-4545 GCA_964591235.1 uncultured Pseudomonadota bacterium | reverse complement strand
GACTGATGACATTTTAAGAGATTCAAAAAATTTAAATAAGAGAGTTATTTGTATGAAGCCAATTAATTATTTCATACTTTTTGGTATGGTTACTCAAGTTCTGACAGGAATGGATGATCCTCGCCAAATACCGCAGGAAAAGCCAGGAATTTTTTTAGATCAGATAGTCTCTGAGTACCAAAATCCTGTTAGAATCAGCCAGCTCCCTTTAGAAGAAGAATCGTTTACCCAAGGTGGATGTAAGAACTATTCGTGCAGAGAAGATCTTCCTGATAGAATACAACACTTAGCAGTAGTAGCGGGAGGGCAAGCACAGTTTATTAATCGTGAAATTAAGCCAGATGTTCAGAATGGGTTTGGCAATAATGGATTTTATTGTATTGAAACAGCGTGTCTTCGTGTTGAAGATCTTTCAAGCAACAGCAAAAAAACGTTCATTTGGCTCTATAGGAAAGTAACTAATTCTGATCAAAAAAATAAGCGCAAAGTATGGATAAACGGACAATGGCAAACTGTTGAAACCTTGGAGTTTGATAGTAAAAATGCACTTTCGACCCTTATTTCTCTAAGATTTACAGATAAAAATTATTTACAGGTAATGTCCGGCAGCAGAGTAGAGTTTACCAGCAAAACAAACACTTTTCTTGATCCTATTTTAAAAAAATTGATGACCCATCCTGATGGCGATCTGTAATCATAAGGAAAGTACTATGAAAAACATAATGCCATTGATTTTTTCTGCGGTAAATATCTGTGCAATGCAACAACCGGCAATTCAGATTTCTAACAATTATGTAGGTGTTACCTTACAGGAGATTGTTTCATGCTATAAAAATCCCGTCAGGGTTATGCTTACTGAAGTTACATACGAAAAAGATAGAATGGCCGATGATTGTCTTGAGCAATACATTTTTAAAACGAATGGCACTACTAAAGAATTGCTCAAGGTTGCAGCCGGTGCGACTGTCACCTGTCGCATTCCCATTCCTATGCTGACAGTGGGTAAAGAAAGCCGCGCGTGCCTATTAATCGAAGATGAAAATAATACCTCTTATAATGATCAATATGCTAATGTCTGGATTGCAAAATTTCAGGATTCTCAGGAATGTTTTTTCAATTGTCCAAAAATAGAGGGAACAAAAACTGCGTGTAATCCTGATTCATTGATAGGAGTAAGCATAGAACTACCTGATAAAAATAATTTAGTAAGAGGACTCCATTATTTTCGTCAGTATTGTGTAAAAGTATCATGTAGAATTGTTCCTAAAGCAGATTAATAAGTAAAAGATCCGATTACTTTTTGATCACTGTTTTGTAATCCGCATAATTGGATTTCATGATTAACTGCTTGTAGCTGTTGGGCAACAGTAGAGATAGCTTTAATAGTGGTTCCCGAAATTTTAAATTCGATTTGGCTATCCGTAACTGCCAGTGATTCAAGATGTGTATCTGCAGTGAGTTTATTCTGCACGGATTGTAGTATCTTTGTGGTATTATTTTGGTGTGCTACTTTTTTATTATTTTTTAATGGTACTTGATTTGCTCTGGATGTTATTTTAACTGCGGTATAGCGCTTCCATTGATGCATAGTTAGGTATGTACACACTCCTAAAAAAATACCAATGAGTGTGCTGCTGAATGCAAACCAGATGCGCACGGCTTTATGTTTTTTTGAGCTGAGTTGGGTAAAATTTAATGGCTGCATTTACAATACTCTTTCTTGATAATAAAGTCCTATACAATACTCTTTCTTGATAATAAAGTCCTATCATCGAAATTAATGCTTTTTTTTCTTTTTCTTTATCGATACTTATGCCAGAGCCACATTGTAACAAGCGTGAAATACTATCGATAGTCAAGCGATCGTGCAATTGATAATTGGTTTGCTCCATATCAATAGCCAATTGAGATGATCGAAATGCGGCACCAAAAATCGTTTTGTATGCTTGCATGAGTGCATTATACCAGCTACTCATAGTTACCAAATGCAACTTATTTTGAGACGCAAGTAATTGATAGCTAAATAAACGTGGCCTATTAATACCACATACATAAAAGAGATGATTGCCATCAGAAAGGGGATGCAAATAACGAAAATCCCACAATAAATTTGTTAGTGCGGGCGTTTGAAAATTTGCAATTGTTGCATGTGCGTGCGATAAGCGTACCAGTTCTTCATAAATAAGCGGACTGCTCACGCTAATTGATAATAGTGCACCTGACAACTTATATTGTGCAATAAATGATTCAAGCGCATGGCACAACTGTGCGTGAGTGAGCACCTGAAATTCTTGCGTGTGATAAGCATTCAGTTGTGCAAACTGTTTTTTACCTGAAGCTATCCAGCCAGTAGAAAATGATGTTGCATCAATATGGATAATAACATGCTCATAACGGATGGGCGGTAGGGGCCACATAATCAACTCTCCCGGTGGCTATGCGATCTTTGCCTTCTAAATCTTTTATGATTTCAATCTGATTATAGGCATGTTCTTTCATATATGTCGATACCGCGTGTCCTTGAGTTGCATCGATCTCCATACTTACTTGGGGAATGCGTGCGTTTTTAAGTGATTCATTTGGTTTAATATAAGAAGGCGCTTGTTGTATGATCCGTTTGATTAACGCCATTCCATGATCGGGTGCAATTAATGCGTTTTTATCTTCCCAATTGCGAACCGATGGTTCTAACGTATTCCAGCTACGCTCATCAATATAGGGTGGATTACTGACAATAATGTCGAATTTAAATGATGGTGAAATATCATTAAAAAGATCAGAGCGTAAGAAAGTAACATTGCTAATTTGATTGTGGCGTGCATTTTCGTGCGCAAGCTCTAATGCTCCATCATTAATATCTGTCGCATACACGAGCGCTTTAGGTAATGCATCTGCAAGCGCTAATGCAATGCAGCCGCTACCGGTGCACAAATCTAAAATCCATAATGGCTCATGCTTGAAAGCAAGCATTTGATCGATAAGATTACAGATCCATTCCTCGGTTTCCGGGCGCGGAATTAAAATCGGTGGGCGTACAATAATATCAAGCCCTGCAAATGGTGTTGATCCTAAGATATAAGAAAGCGGCATGTGTTTATCTATTATTGCATCAAGCGCTTCCTGCAGTTGTTTCTCTTGTTGGTTACTCCAACTAATATCATTTGCGCTGATTAGTTCTATCTCTGTTTTGCTCGTAATGGCTTGTACGAGCCACCAGGCGTATTGGGTGCATAGCGTTTTATCTTCAAAATGAGTTTGTAATTTTTGGTCGATGGCACTAATCAGTTGGCTAATATTTACTTTGTTTTTCATAGTTAATTTTCTTTTACTGCTTTATAATCTTGAGATAATTCGAATATAAACAGAAATAATATGCTTTGCTAGTAATGATATTTTGATAAAGGAATACATGAAAAAAGTTTTTCTCTTGTTGATTTTTTGCAACGCTTCATTAATCGCAATGTCGCAATCGTCACTCAATCATCAATTATTACAAGCCGCTAAAGAGGGTACCGGTCAGCAGGTTGAGGAATTAATTTTGAAAGGAGCGGATATTTTATCGACTCCTTCTTCTATTGTTCATCGCCATGAAATTCCATTAATGGTTGCACTTAATTTTAAAAATGAGTCAGTCTGGCGTGTACTAATAGATCATCGATTCCAAGAGCAGGCAGTCATGCGTGGAATGAACGGTTATACCTTACTGCATTATGCTGCCGGTAATCATTGTATGGAAGTGGTTACTAAATTAAAAGAACTGCGCGTTGATGTTAATGATTTTCATAATACTGCGCAGGAAACGCCCCTTATGCGTGCAATAGAAAGTAAAAACCCATGCGAAGAAAAAAAATTAACAATTATCAAAGCGTTGATTGATGCCGGAGCCAATGGAATGCTGGGGGGTGAAGAAAATGCATTTATGCTTGCTAAGCGTCAACCATATCCAATCAGAGAAAAAATTTTAGAACTATTAGATGGACGAAGAGATTAAAAAGGTTTTGCTTTAATCTTTTAAAAGATTTTCTTTTGATTCATAATCAAAATGATAAAATAAAATGTTTTAAAAAAGGATAAATATGTTTTTAAAATGGGCTCTCATATTTTTCTTGTTATCAATTGTTGCAGGTTTTTTTGGGTTTACCAATATAGCTGCTGGAAGCGCAGGAATAGCAAAAGGCCTATTTTTTATTTTTGCTATCGGCGTTATCATTTTTCTTGTGCTGGGCTTTCTAATTGTCTCCTAATAAGTCCTGAACATATTCATTTGCATTAAACTGCTTAAACTGTTCCGGTTTTTCCCCAAATGAAATATATGCAATCGGAATTTTAAGATCATTGGTGATAGCAAAGACCATGCCACCTTTGGCAGTTCCATCCATTTTAGTAAGAATTACCCCATCGATGGGTGTGCTTTCGTGAAACAGGTTTGCTTGTTCAAATGAGTTTTGCCCGAGCATTGCATCGATAGTCAAAAGCGTAGTTACTTTTTTGTCTGATAATTGCGTCGTAATTACTCGTTTAATCTTTTCAAGCTCTTTCATGAGA
>CAZPZX010000068.1:0-4661 GCA_964591235.1 uncultured Pseudomonadota bacterium | reverse complement strand
TGGTACTTCATTAAAAAAAACTCCTTTATTGCTGCTTCTTGGAAAACATACTAAAAATTATGTCTGTTTTCTCAACTTACTACCTTTAGCTACTTCTACTACAAGAAGATAAAAGAAACAATAGATAGTATGATTGCAGACCCAAAGCATTTTTTAAATCGCACGTTCTTGCAAATAATTATTTTGAGGTATACGATTTGGCCACTCAATAATCATTAAAAAAAGATTAAGCATGAAGAAAATTCTGATTTTGTTTCTCTTTATAATAGCAACTATTGTTAACGGAGAGCACAAATACTCTCTTATTACTTTTGTAGATATGGAACCGCCTAATGAGCGAAGCTTAGAGTTTATAGAAGCTTTAGAAAATAACTTACAAAATCCTTTGATCGATGAAATATACATACTTTATAATAGCATGGGCTTAAATCAAGAAAGCATCTTTTTTAACTATCTCAAACAAAGACCGGTTACTACATTAGTACAAAAGGGGATGGCATATTTTAGTGACGCGTTTAATCTTGCAGATCAACTGGCCAAAAATGATAGAATTATAATTGCTAATCCCGATATTTATTTCAATACCAGCTTATCAGTGTTAAACAATTATCGATTAGACCATGCTTTTTTGGGAATTACAGCTTATTGGAACGGTGAACTACTACTCGATAAACAAGTGACAAACGCACCAGAAGGAATTTTACAACACACTTGGATTTTCGAAAAACCATTTTATGTTCCCACAAACAATATTCCCATAGGAACTATTTATAGCGGAGCACTTATTAGCTACCAAGTTTTTAAAGCGGGATTTTCTCTCTTTAATCCGAGTCTTTCAATAATTGCTACAAAAATAAGCAAAAAAGACAATCCGATTTATTGGAAACATCCAGAACAAGACATGCTTCATCCGATTCCTTTTTCTAAACTTGCTGATATGAAACATGATCAAGAACAACTAAAATGCTCTCCTGGTTATATTATACCTGAAATCACAACAACTCTTTTTTTCCCTTTTATACAAGCTAAAGATAAAAAAAATAAAATCCTTATTAATCCTTTTTTATTTATTCTGCATAAAAACTTTCCGAACCATGAGTTTATAGAAATTAATTATTCTCCTAAAACACAGGTACGTTTGCCTTTTAAAAAAAATCATTTAATTGAAAACAAAAACGATTTTCTTATATTTTTAGAAAATAGTATTGCATCGGAGCAGGATTATATATTTTTTTTAAATCAACTATGTGACAAAAAAGACAAGAATTACACACCTTACCTTCATGAACTTAAAATTATACAAGAAGCACAGTTGCATACTCCGGTAATTATTATATCGGGAGCCCATCTATTTTATTCAAACCATTCAGAAATTAATCACGCATTTAATAATTATCCAACCATTACTCAACTCATGGATGCAATGAAATCTATTGATAAGAATTATCGCATGGCATGTATTGATGATCTTTTTATCTGCTATGCCAGTGATACCGTAGGGGTGTCTGCTGTTACCCACGCATGCACTGTTAGTAGGTTATTTGATACCGATCAAACATTATTTTCAGTAACAGATGTTATCCAATCTGAGAAAATTATAGCAAATGCACTACGCGTCGAAAAAGATGCTATTGAGCTATTATCAGAGAATTATAATGAACCATGGAGCAAGCGCCTGGGTATGGGACAACATTATTTACTATGGTATGGTCTCATTTTGCTAGAACAACGTGACTATAAAAAAGCTTATCAGCTATTAAAGGAAGCGTACGATCGAGGACTCAACCATTGGCGTATAAAATGGTACTTAGATCGTGCATATTGCGGTATGGGAACCACATGAAGAGATTATTATGTATTCTTTGTCTTGCTTATGTTTTGAATATTGAATCAATTCCCCGCGTAACCGTTATAACTATTATAAAAGACAATCAAAATTGTATGGAGCAGTTTCTGATTAATGCTTTTAATCAGTCATTATTTTACGAAACGGAGATAATAGTAATCGATAATAATTCAACCAAACATGAAGATCTTATTCTTAAGCCTTATCTTAAAGCTTTTGCTAATTTAAAATATCTGCGCATAAATACCCCATCTTCTTTAGCTTCATTACTTACTATTGGTGTTAAGTTGGCACATGCTCCCTTAATTAGCTATTGCGCGATTCACGATCGACGTACCATTTTTTCGCTTGAAGAATCGGTAAAAATTTTAGAGAACCAATCATCAGTTGATGTTGTTTGTTCTAATTATTGCACCACTTCCACGTTGAATGCACCATGGTTTGACGATGAAGATAATTTTGCTCAAATCAAAGTCAATTGTGACACACTAAATAGATCACAAGGCTCTATCGGACCTCTGATAGTATGGCGCAAAACAATACATATACGCTTTGGTTATTTTAATGAAGAATTTGATCAGCTGGCATTAGATGAAATGTGGTGCAGGCTTATTAATAACTACGGTATATTCTATAAATTAGAAATGGTTTCAGGACTTTGTTATCAGACACATACATCTGCGAGCCCTCAAGAAACTGCAAAATTAGCACAAATGTACCCTTTCATTCGGTAAAAAAGGAACAACTTATGAAAAAACTTTTTACTTTTATAGCGCTCTGTTTGTTTATTTCAAGTTATTGCCAACGACGACTTACCATAATTACTCCCATCCAATCCCGTGATATAATTGACCCTTTTATAACAGATATTATTAATAAACCTGTCTTTAACGATCTTGAATTACTGTTTATCAGTAATGATTTAACTCAAGAGCAACAATCAATTTTAGATGAATATACTTATATTTTTGAAAATATCAGATATTTTTCAGCACCTAAAGATCAAACAATTAGTGCACTTTTTAATCAAGCAATTAAGGAGGCACAAAGTCCCTACATAACTTATCTCAATATCGATGACTTTAGGCCAGTCCAAACCATCCAAGCACATTTGGATCAATTAGACAAACATCCATCAATTGATGTCGTTTATTCGGACTATTACTCAAGTTACGACCGCAACGTTGAAACTACAAAAGCTGATAATTGGTATCTTATTAATTTGCCTGAGTTTAAACCATCGTTACTACACCGCGATTTACCCGGTCCCCACGCAACATGGCGCAAGTCATTACATTCCAAAATAGGTTTCTTTCTAGAAGAATTTATATTCAACTATCAATGGGAGTTTTGGAATCGATGCGGCGCTGCTCAGGTTCAATTTAAAAAAGTATATACTGATGCAAGCACCCACTACTTTAATTATTTTAACCAAAAAAAGATTTTCAGAAACAGCAAAGACTTTGATATAAGCAACCATGAAGAGCTTTACATAAGACGAACTTACCGATCGCTCTGGCAAGAATCGATTGAAATTGAAAACTCATTTGTAATTATAACCGCCTCATATAATAATAAATCATGGTATGAGTGGAATTTAGATTCCACGCTGAATCAAAACTATACTAATTATCGGGTTATTTATATAGATGATCACTCTTTAGACAACACGGGACAACTCGCTTTAGAGTATGCGCGATCAATTAATAAGCTGGATAAAATTCAGGTAATCATCAATAACGAACAAAAGGGAGCGCTTGAAAATATTTATAACGCCGTTCATAGCTGTAAACCTGATGACATTATTATTCTGGTTGATGGTGACGATTCATTGAGTAATTATAACGTGTTACCATTCTTAAACTCAGTGTACAAAGATCCAAATGTATGGTTTACCTATGGTCAATTTGAATGGTTTCCTGCACGCATGCCGGGTTTTGCAAGCCAATTACCAACATGGGTACTAGAACAAAATTCAGTACGCAACTACCGCTGGGTAACCACGCATTTAAGATCATTTTACGCAGGGCTCTTTCATAAAATTAAGAAAGACGACCTTATGTTTGAAGGACGGTTTTGTTCTATGGCATGGGATCTTGCAATCATCTATCCCATGATCGAGATGGCTGCATTTCATGCGAAATTCATCGATCAAGTCTTGATTAAATATAATAGCGAAACAAACTTGAATGATAACCAGGTTAACGCTGATTTACAAAATCGCATCGATTGTTATATCAGAAAGCAGCCACCATATAATCCTATAGCTCATTTCATGAACTAACTTGCACGAAATTCTGCGTGATTCTTAGTAAGCGCCAATAAGCGTTTTGCAAATGGCAAATCCCAATTGTCCGGATAACAGTATGAAGGAGATAAAATAACCGTTGGCTTATTATCAATAAAGTATCGATTTAAATGGCTTTCATCATGCCATTTGGCAATAACATCATGAACAAGATCAGTCAGAATATTATCAGTACATATTTTTGCCATTTTTAAAAACTCAGATACTGTTCCTCCATAAAAACCACCGGCAAAATAATATTCTCCTTCTCCCTCTGAAATTGCTGCAGTTGAGAACGTATTACGTTCATAATCATCATGCCGATTAAACGGTAAGCAAAAACCCGGATGTTGAGTAGCAACACGTTCTCCCAATATTTCATCACCTACCGTATCAACAAAGAGCATGTCTGCATCACAGGCAAATACATAATCAAAATCAGCAAAATACATGGATGCATTATGATATACTTGAAATCTCATCATAGTATCGTACGGCCATCCTAATCTTTTTTGCTCTATGCGAATA
>CAZPZX010000067.1:0-4733 GCA_964591235.1 uncultured Pseudomonadota bacterium | reverse complement strand
GGTATCGAAGCTAAATACGATAATAAAAAGAATAAATAATAATGAGTGATACATTGGATCCTGGTTCATTATTATTAAAAAGGTGAAAGGCAAGATCGGATAGAATGGCATGATAAGCCAAAATGACCACTTTTCAATGCTAAAAAAATTCTTCCATTCAAAAAGAATAATAAGACACAGAATTAATCCTAAAACCATGGAAAAGTAGATGGGTGGAAAGTAGGCAAAACAGGTCCAAAATAATAATCCCAGTACAAGTCCGGTGAATAATCGTTTTGCAAAAGTTGTAAGACCATATCTGCTAAACAGCGTTACCATGTGCAGTTACCTTCATTAAACGCATTGGGAATATACGTAAGTTCTATCTTTTTATTTATTCCTTGTACGAATGCCACATCAAAGCGATATGAAAAAGACTGATGATAGTTACTGCGCGCCAAATAATCTTTTGCCGTGCTGATAATTTTTTTTTGTTTACTTGGCGTAATAACATCCCCTAAATCAAAATAACTTTGCGTCCGCATCTTTACTTCTACAAATACCAGTAAAGACCCTTTGGTTGCAATAAGATCAATTTCTCCGCCTCGTTTGCGGTAATTATATTCAAGAATGGTAAAGCCATCTTGTTCTAGCCGCTGCGCGACCTGTTCTTCAGCTTCTTTACCTAAGTTCGAGCGATGATGCATAAAAATGCTTTCACTGTTAAGTTAATGAAACTGCTTTTGCTTTCTCTAATGATGCAAGCTGTGTTTGCACGGTTGGTAAATCGGTTACTAAGCGCTTGGTGATCTCATGATCAGGAAATTTTTGACCTAAATCTAATTGAGCGCGTAATAAAGATTCGGTGTTGTTTTGTGCTTGTGCCAATTGAATGGTAAGTTCATACGCTTGCGGGGCAAACTCGGGAAGATCGGGAATATCTTGTTTAGTAATAATATCTAAACGTTTTTGCGCTATTTTATAGTTTCCGCGATGCATATGAAAATTAAAGATGCTTTTATCAGCTTCATACAATTTTTCTCGGCACTGTTGAGCGCATTTTTGCACCGCTTGCAGCTGTTCTGATTTGGGGAACTGTTTTATAAAGACTTGAGTAAGTTTTAATACTTCTTGCGTTTTGGTTTGATCGCGATCAGGATCGGATGTTAATTTCCAGCCGCATTCAATCTCTTTGCGTAAGGCAAACTCAGATTTTTCGGCGCTTGGAAAAAAGAGATAAAATTCATGATATGCTTGCTCTGCTTTTTCCCAATTATCTTGTTTTTCATACAGTTTTCCCATCTCAAGTAGTGCTTCTTGAATTTCGGTATCCTTGGTTGCATTAATCCGGATCGCATCAAGACAGTTTAAAGCAGTCTTAAAATCGTTGCTTTTAAGAGCTTTTTCCTTTTCGCTTATCAGTTGAGAGTATGGTTTATCTAAATAAGGATTTTTTTTGGGGGTTTTCTTTTTATCTTCTGAACCAAATGATGGTTTTTTACTATTTTGTCCCCCAAAGGTCATAGGCCCGGTGGCGCTTATTGATCCAAAAGCAGCTAGGCATATATAAAAAAAGCTAAAAAATTGTAGACGGGTCATAAGATCCCTTGGCAAGTTTATTAAAACGTAGGATTATATATGTTACTATACTAGAAATTGTATAAAAATTAAGGGTCGCCTCATGATAACCAAAAGTATTATAGATATTCTTCTAGATAAAAAGGTGATTACCAATGCCCAGGCGCTCGAATGCCAGGCTCATGCCGAACAAGCAGGCATATCGGTAGAAGCATGCCTTTTGGAGAAAAACTATATTACTCCTGAGCAATTAGCTCATGCCCAAGCATCTCGAGTGAATTGGCCATACATAGAAAAAGTAACCGATGCGATGGCAGATCTTTCAGTGATGGCCAAGATTCCCCTTAAATTTTTGCGTGACAATAGTGTAGTGCCGGTTATGGTTGATAATCAGCTAACTATTTTGACTGCTAATCCAACCAATTTCGCCCCCCTGGATGAGATAAATATGCTCTTAGGGGGAAGTGCGCGCTATGGGGTGGCAACGGAAAAGACCATTGTTGATGCAATCAATCGCTACTATCCACTTGAGGGGAGCAAGCAGATGATTGCCGCTTTCGAAAAAGAGGAAGAGCTGGGCCCTGAAGAGGTAGATTTTGGTGCAATTGAAGAAAAAGATATTATGGCCATGGCCTCCGAGGCGCCTATTATTAAGCTCGTTAATAATATCCTTTTTCAGGCAGCAAAACGCGGAGCCTCAGATATTCATATTGAACCGTTTGAAAAAGAGCTTGAGGTGCGCTATCGAATCGATGGCGTCTTGTATCCGGTCATGACCCCCCCTAAGCGAATTCAAGGGGCATTAATATCTCGTATAAAAATTATGGCTAATCTTAACATCGCTGAAAAACGTATGCCGCAAGACGGACGTATCGATATTAAAGTTGCTGGTCGCGCAATCGACATTCGTGTGTCGATATTACCCGTTATTTTTGGTGAACGTGTAGTAATGCGTTTACTAGATAAAAGTAGAAGCTTTGGAAAGCTTTCTGAACTTGGGTTTAGTGATCGGGATTATAAATTGATCGAAAATAATATCCATAAGCCAAACGGTATTATATACATCACCGGTCCAACCGGTTCAGGTAAAACCAGTACGCTCTATTGTATTTTGGGTGAATTAAATAAACCTGATGTGAATATCATAACGGTTGAGGATCCGGTTGAGTATCAAATGGCAGGTATTGGTCAAGTTGCGGTTAAGGATAAGATTGGATTAACCTTTGCGGCAGCATTGCGTTCAATTTTACGACAAGACCCTGATATTGTCATGATCGGGGAAACGCGAGACTTTGAAACAGCGCAAATTGCGGTTCAAGCTGCCTTAACGGGTCACTTAGTATTTAGTACCTTACACACGAATAATGCGCCTGCAAGTATCACGCGTCTTTTAGACATGGGTATTGAACCGTTCTTAATTGCTTCCTCAGTGATTTTGATTATGGCACAACGATTGGTGCGTAAGCTTTGTCCTCATTGCAAAAAACAATACAGCCCCTCTCTTGATCTATTGGAAAGTATCGGCCTTAATGAAAAAAAAGCTCAGGGAATTACCTTCTATCAAGCGGTTGGTTGTGATGAATGCAATCAAACCGGGTATAAAGGTCGATTAGCGCTCTTTGAATTAATGTCGATGACACCAGGCATGGCTAAGTTAACGATGGATCGGGCTGACACTTCTTTATTGCGCAAACAAGCAGTAGCCGATGGCATGACTCTTTTGATCGATGATGGGATTCGAAAAATTAAAGAAGGATTAACGACTATCGAAGAGGTGATTTCTGTGGCAACAATGGAACAAGAAGTTGTTGAGTAATATTTACATAGAGGCAATTATTGATCAGAATTTGATTGAAAATTGAATGGTCGATATTCATCTCTTTCATGTTGTTTTTTTGCCAGTAAATGATTTACTAAAGCGTCGCCTATATTTTTATTAGATGAATCAGGCAATACTCTAATCTCCAACTCGCGATGCAAAGGCCGGTTGAAAATATCGTTGTGATGATCAAAACGTATATTCATAGCGGATAATGAACATGCAGATGAAATAATGAGAAGTGCAAAAAGAAGTTTCTTATTTTTCATAGTTAATTACTCTAAGTGTTCGTTACTGGATTGTTTTTTGATACGATGAACATCTCTTAAATGTCTTGTCAGTTCTGAAGTTCGCTTGAGGCCTTTGTGGCATATCTGGCAGAAATACATATCAGCCCCATGACGTTTTACATGTTCAATCATATGATGTTTTTGTTTAAATGATTTTTGGCATTGATCGCAGCTAAATGGCCTATGATTGCTATGAGCTGTTCTGATATGGCGGTTTAAATAATGAATTTCATTATAGGAATGAGCGCATTGAGAGCAGGTATATTTTTTACAAGGCAGAGCCGGGGATCTTTTTTTTGAATTATTTCGATCCAATACTAACACATAATCATCACTATCACTGACACTCGCATTATCTGAAGTTGGTATTTCCTCAAGATAATCCCCATAGTCTCCATACAGAATTCTTGGTTTACGTATGCGGCTGGAACGTTTTAATTCCTTGAGAGCAGTTTCAACCAACGGAGTAACATCACTCTCAAGAGGGGGGAGCACTTCTTGCTCATTAAACGCCCAAAATGTGTGCAAAAGTGCTGGATTTATGGTCTGATGATTGCCTGCATTGTCGGTAAAAAGATCCATTGCCTTTACTCGAGAATCTATGAATACAACCAGAATGAAAAGTATTTGTTTATAGTGCATACATTATCCTTGTTGGAGAATTAGGGCGCAATATTCTCGTAATTTTTTTTGTGTGTATGAATGATTTACTAGCAGATGTTTTTTTAAATCTTTCAATTGTGTGAAGCTGTGGCTGCAACGAGTAAAAGATCTATTAGAATGAACCGGGCATCTATATTTCGGTTGCGCTGATTCGCTCGTAATGGTGGGCGATGGGCTTGATATTAGTGGAGAATCCAATTCATCCGCTTTTCTTTTGTTGTCCATTGCAACTAATGAAACAGTCAAAAAAATAGATAAAAATAGTCTTTTCATATTTTTAACATTTACATAGTTTTAGTTATTATTTGCAAAATATAACAAAGTGTAGAGGAAAGTAATGAAAAAACTATTATTATTTGGAGTTTTATGTATGAATGGAGTGTTTGGACTAACATTTAAATCGC
>CAZPZX010000066.1:0-4742 GCA_964591235.1 uncultured Pseudomonadota bacterium | reverse complement strand
TGGGGCATTATTTTTAGAATTATTTAAAAAATACTTTCCCACTGATTATCAAAAATATATTGTAGTTATCACCGATGAAGGCTCCGCCTTATGGACATTAGCAGTTCAAGAAGGGTTTGATTATTTAGCTATTCCTGCTGTAGTAGGAGGGCGATATTCAGTGTTGAGTGCGGTAGGTCTTTTTCCACTTGCATGTGCCGGACTGGATATTGCGCAGTTCCAGTTGGGAGCCAAAGATATGGTTATGCAATCGCTTGATGCAGAAAGTGATGCATGTCGCAGTGCGCTGGTGATAGCGCATTATTATTCAAAGGGTTGCGTGATTCATGATCTGTTTATTTTTGATGGAGCTCTAGAATCATATGGTAAATGGTATCGCCAATTGATGGGAGAAAGTATCGGTAAAGAAAAAAATCTACAAGGCACCATTAAGCATATTGGCATAACGCCGACTGTTTCTATTGGTAGTACTGATCTGCATTCAGTGGGCCAACTGTATTTAGGTGGGCCTTTTAATAAAGTAACAACATTTGTTCATGTCAAAGATCCGGAGCATGCGATTAAAGTTCCAAAAAATAGTTTGAGCGAATTGGTTGAAAATATCTCTTATAAATCGCTAACACAGATTATGCACGCAATAATTAAAGGAACTCAAGCAGCGTATGCAGAGCATGCCCGGCCGTTTATGAATATTACCGTTGAACAAAAAAATGCATATTATCTGGGACAATTGCTACAATATCATATGATGCAAATGATCTATTTGGGGGCCTTGTTGCAAGTAAATCCATTTGATCAGCCGAATGTTGAATTATATAAAACTCAGACAAGAAAGATATTAGCTCATGAATGATTGTGCAATAATTTTACTGGGAGCAACAGGTGATTTAGCGCGTCATAAGATTTTCCCTGCGTTATATCAACTGTTTAAAAATGATAAATTAGGCAACTCTATCGTTGTTGGCGCTGCGCTTGAGGATATCACCATTGCTGATTTAGCGCACAAAATTGAACAGGTAATAAAACCAACTAATCCAGAAATGTGGCAGTTATTTTTAAAACGCTTGTTTTATATGCCGATGAATTTTGGCAAGCAACAGGATTTTAATGCTTTAGCAGCACTGATTAATACGCAAGAAAAAAAAGCAAAACTAAAAGGCAATCGCTTAGTCTATTGCTCTATTGCGCCATATTTTTTTTGTGAAGTGACTAATGAGATTGCGCGTGCAGGAATTATTAAAAAACAGTCAACTGCCGGTACTGTTTGGCAACGGATTGTCTATGAAAAGCCATTTGGCAGCGATTTGCATTCAGCGCATGAAATTAATGAGTGCATCAAACAACATTTTGAAGAACATCAGATTTTCCGTATTGATCATTATTTAACCAAAGAGTTGGTAGGGAATATTGCGCTGGTGCGATTTACCAATATTGTTTTTGAACCGTTGTGGAATAATCGATATATCGATCAAGTGCAAATCGTATTTGATGAAGAGCGATGCCTTGATAATCGTGCATTATTTTATGATAAGTATGGTGCAATGTCTGATGTCATGCAAAATCATATGATGCAATTGGTTGCATTGATTGCGATGGAGTCGCCAGAAAAACTAACGGGAGAACATATTCGTTCCGAGCGTGCTAAAGTATTGCAAAAAGTAAAAGTGATCGATGCAATCCGTGGTCAATATAGCGGTTATCAAGATGAAAAAGGTGTGATACCCGGATCGCAAACTGAAACCTTTGCACAAGTAATGCTGCGTATTGAAAATCATCGCTGGGCCGGTGTACCATTCTTCTTGCGGACCGGCAAATGTCTGAATAAAAAAGAGACGGCAATTTATATAAAATTTAAACATGTCGATTGTTTGCTCTCTAAAGCGTGCCCGAGTGAATCGAATTTCTTAAAGATTGAGATTAGTCCATCGCCGGTATTTTCTTTAACACTCAATGCCAAAAAACCGGGCAAGACCGATGAAGTGATGCCCGTCCAAATGCAATTTGCACACGAAGCATTTGCAAAGGCGCCTGAAGCATATGAAACGCTTTTTGAAGAAATATTAAAAGGTGAGCCATCAGTTTCAGTACGTTTTGATGAAATTGAAGATGCATGGAAAATTATTGATGCGGTGCGTGCATTGCAAACTCCTTTGTATTTGTATGAACGTAAATCAACCGGACCGCTTGAAGCAAAAACAATTTTTGATAAAAAACATGGCGTGCGTTGGATCTCGCAACGTGAAACAAACGGAGGCAAATCATGAAATTAGCAGTAATTGGATTAGGAAGAATGGGTGCAGCAATCGCTGCACGAGCGCAAGCGGCAGGCTATTGTGTGCTGGGTTTTGATCCGAATCTTCAGATTCAAAAAGAATGCGAACAAAAAGGTATTCAAATATATCAATCGCTGCAAGAGCTTGCAAAAGAAGCAGATGTTATTTGGTTAATGATTCCTGCAGGTACATTAGTTGATGAAACACTCCAGGCTCTTGTTCCTGGACTAAAAAAAGATGCAATTATTGTTGATGGTGGTAATAGCAATTTTACAGATTCAGTAAAACGTGCACAGAAATTGCACCTTAAAGGAATTGCATACCTTGATTGCGGTACATCCGGTGGTATTCATGGAATAAAGGATGGATTCTGTTTAATGGTTGGCGGAGATTATGATGCCTATAAAAAAATTGAAGCGTTACTCAAAGTTATCGCAACTAAAGAGGGTGTTGCGTATTTAGGAAAATCTGGCGCCGGTCATTATGTCAAAATGATTCACAATGGTATCGAATATGGCATGTTGCAAGCATATGCTGAAGGATTTCATCTCTTGCGTGAAGGAACGTATAAAGATTTAGACTTGTATACAATTGCGCATCTCTGGCAGCATGGAGCTGTAATTCGCTCATGGCTTTTAGAATTAACTGAGCATGTTTTAAAAGAAGATCAAAATCTGGCCGATATTGATGGGAAAATTCAAGAGGGCGGTACCGGATTATGGACAGTGCAAAATGCACATGAAAATAAAATTTCGGTGCCGGTTATTGAAAAATCATTAGAAGTGAGAAAAGAGTCACGCAAAACCGGTGGTAATTTTGCAACCAAATTGATTCAGATGATTCGCAACGCATTTGGTGGGCATCACGTGATAAGGAAGTTTAATTAATGAAAATATACGATATTAGTTGGCCAATTAGTACGGCAATAACCGGGTATAAAGATAAAAAAGTAGTGAATTTCCAACCGGTTAAATCGTTTGATGCCGATGGGGTGCGAGAAACCGCGATTACCATGAGTTCGCATTCCGGTACGCATGTTGATGCACCCTCACATTTTGTGCATGATGGTAAAACGATCGATCAAATAGATCTTTCATCGTTGATTGGTAAAGCAAAAGTATTTGATATGTCTGTAGTATCCGATGGGATAACCCGAGATCATTTAGAAAATTTACCAATCGATGCGGGTGATATTGTACTATTCAAAACAAGTAATAGCGCAACGCAAGCGACTGATAGATTTACTCCGCATTTTATTTTTCTTGAAATATCCGGCGCACAACTATTAGTTGAGCGTAAAGTGCGGGCAGTTGGCATCGATTATCTGGGTATTGAGCGCGGCCAGCAGGGGCATTTAACCCATAATCTATTATTTAAATATGAGATTAGCATTATTGAAGGCCTTCGCTTAATGAACATAAACGAAGGCGCTTATTTTTTATGTTGTTTGCCACTTAATACGATTGGCATCGAAGCAGCCCCTGCACGTGCAGTTTTAATAGCAGGATTATGATCAGCTTATCGCAAAAGTTGTCGTAAATGCTTTAATGTCATGTAGTTGAGCGTCATTTACCACCAAATTAATGAGGGTAACAACTTTTGCATTATCGTAATATTTTGCTATGCCTTTGTTATAAGATGTTTTGTCAGGCTCATGATGGAAATAAGACATAACTTGGCATGTTTTTTCTTTATTATCTATGGATCTTAAAATCCAGAGTAATTTTCTTGTTTTAGGTTCTTCTTTGGCCTCAACTAATAAGCAAAATCCTTCAGCTGCGCTGATATCATTAGAAACTGTTTTGGGTAAAAAAAATAACCTATTTGTTTCTAGATTTTCATCTTTATTAACGGTAGTCATATTTTGTGCTTTTTTTTCGTCAGTAACAAATTGGATATGATCCTCATCGTTACTCCTTCCAAATGCGTGATCCTTAGCCGGTTGAATCATATTAGCTTGTAAGGGAACAGTTGCAATACGAAGATCTTTGCCGCTTCTATTCTTAACAGTAGCAACATAAGCTCCATGCTGTAGTAGCGAACGATCTAAGTAAAACTGCTTTTTGGGAGCCAATATTTCTTTATAGATATTAGTTTGTGCAAAAGAGCGTTTATGGGGCCGCTCCATTGTAAAGTTCATCAAAAATAAACTGCTCGGCAGAAAAAAAAGTATGATGCTTAAATAATTCATTTGTTCCTTGGTATTTAAGAATTATGCAAACGTCTTAATAGTTCTAATTCGCGTCCGTGAATAGGAGCGAATATCGTATGAGTTTTAAATGCTAAACGGGTTTTGGTATCAGTGGCAGGATCCTGATCTTCAGAAAGATTTATTATTACTCGCGTTGCTACTTTAGAATTATGATGCCTCATGCTTACTTCTTCTACCCAAGGCGTATGCTTGGTCTCATCAGTGTATGCATGTACTATATATTGATTTTTTGTTTCTAAATAGGCGCGAAATAGCCA
>CAZPZX010000065.1:0-4948 GCA_964591235.1 uncultured Pseudomonadota bacterium | reverse complement strand
TGGCGAACAGGAAGTACATGAGCAAAAACGTGCGCGCCTTTTGAAATACCTTGAAGATGCTCCCGTTGATACGAGCACAATCACCTCTGAACTCTAAGATTGTTTTTTTCTCTCATTTGACTTGTAAAAAAGCGTTTTTTAAAATGGTAAAAATCTCTCTGGTCTATTTGCAAAAAGGAACACCATGGAAGCAAATATTGGATTATCACTTAAAACCCGTGTGGAAGTTGCCAAATTATTAAATGCATTACTTTCAGACGTGTATCTGTTATATACCAAATCTTTAAAATATCACTGGAATGTTAAAGGGATTGTTTTCCATGATTTTCACGCACTTTTTAAAGAGCAATATGAACAATTACTTGATATTGCAGATGAAATTGCAGAACGCGCACGCGCACTTGACGAGGATGCGTATGGCACCATGGCAGAATTTAGCAAGAATGCCCGTTTAAAAGAAGAGCCCGGCAAAAATCCTGATGCTTTAGGTATGATTAAACAACTACTTACAGATCATGAAACAATTATTCGCCAATTACGCAAAGATATTCAAAAAACAGCAGATTTAGGCGATATGGGTACCAATAACTTCTTGACCGATATCATGGAGCGCCATGAAAAAATAGCCTGGATGCTTCGCGCAACGGCCGGCAAGTAAAAACCCTTTTTAATTAAGACTTTTTGAGGCATTTTTAAACGAATGCCTCTTTTTATTTCATAAATTTATTGCAAATAGAAAATTATTTGTGTTATTTTTTTATTATACCTGCTTTAGCAAAAATAAAAAAGGAGCATTTATGTTAAGCAATCGAATGGTTGGCTTTATTATCGGATTAGTTTTAGTAATTTATGCCTATGCACAAGCAGAAGTGCTCATTCAACCGAATCTTAAGAGCCAAGAATCGTTTGTCATTCCCGCTGCACCCATGCCACCAGCACCGATTGAACCAATTATTAATGAAGAAGAGATCATTGAAACTTTAACGACTTCGGCAATTAAACCAACAACAACTGGATTGATAACCAAAGATATAACTGAAATTAAAGAAAATGGAATTAATATTGGCTTATCAACAGAAACACGTCAAAAGGTTGTTTCTTTATTAAATAAACTTCTATCAGATGAATTTGTTTTATACACAAAAACCCTTAAATTCCATTGGAATGTGCAAGGAATCGTATTCCATGACTTTCACCAAGCATTTAAAGAACAGTATGAAAAATTATTTGATTTTGTCGATTCGATAGCAGAGCGCGCTCGCGCACTCGGTGCGCCTGCATTAGGTTCATTGAATGATTTTTCAACCTATACTCGACTCAAAGAAGTAAATTCAAAAAAATTAAGCGCGTTGGAAATGATAAAAGAATTACTTGCCGATCATGAAGCTATTATTCGTCAATTGCGTGATGATATTGAACAAACCGGACGTTTAGGCGATCAAGGCACCAATAACTTCTTACAAGATTTAATCGTTAAGCATGAAAAAATCGCGTGGATGCTCCGCGCTACCGCTCAACAATAAACGAGTATAATTTACCCCACATTCCTGCGACCAAGGCCTTAGCACACTATTGCTGAGGCCTCTTTATTTGTAAAAAGCCCTTTGCTTTTCCCAATGATGGTTTTTTTTGGTATTATACCAATCAAATCACTCATTAAATCTAGGATTTCTCATGGCTCTGAGCAAACAAGTAACATTAGCTCTTATATTGTATAAATTTTCTTTGTATGGATCTCCGGTTCAAGTACCCAGTCCTGAATTAGGTTTTAAAACACAATCTCAAGAACTGCATCAAGTGCGTCTTGAAACCAAAGGCTGTATTCCATCGTGGCTTTCCGGGTCTTTGATCGCTGTTGGTCCCAGCGTTTTTGAATTAAACGCAACTACGGCAAATTATTGGCTTGATGCATTTGCTATGGCCCATTCTTTTGCAGTTTCTGATTGTGCAATTACCTACACCAATAAATTAATCGATTCATTTTATCATCAAGATTGTTGCGCTAAAGGGAAATTACGCGGCAGTACTCCTGAAAAAAAATCTACCTGGTCTAAATTGACTTCAGCATTAAGTTCAAATCGTCCGGTGTATGACAATGCAAATATGAACGTTGCCGTTTTTAATAATGAATTGGTTGCATTAACAGAAACTCCCCTACCACAAAAATTGCATCCAACAACACTCGATACTAAAGGAACCTTTACTTTTTCTGATTCTATTGATGCGCAATTTGCATCTTCGCATCTTATTTTTGATGCCCCTAATAAAGAATGGATTGGACTAGCAATACATTTTGGCCATAACAGCGACTATATTATTTATAAAATGGCTGCAAACTCTACCAAACGAGTACCACTAGCAAAAATATCGGTTGGATATCCGGCATACATGCACAGTTTTGCCGTATCACCCTCTTATATTATTTTGACTGAATCACCCATGACTGTTAGTCCATACGATTTATTGTTAAGTGATCACTCATTTATCGGCACCTTCAAATGGCAGCCGAAAAATGGCACACACTTTATAGTTATCGATAAAAATAGTGGGAAAAAAATAGGCACATTTAAAACAGAACCATTCTTTGTGCTACACCATGTAAACGCTTTTGAAAAAGATGGTAATTTGTATGTCGATTTAATCGCCTATCATGATCCAAGTATTGTTACTCAAGGATTTAATTATAAAAATCTACTAAATTTACAAGGATTGCCACCGGCTTATTTAAAAAGATATACCGTTAATATTTGGCAAAAAACAGTACAGGTTTCTCAACTTTCAAAGCATCCGATCGAACTACCGCAAATTAATCTTCATAATCTTATGCATGATTATCAATATCTGTATGCTACCACGGGGCAAGATGGTATAGCTTCTGAAATTATCAAACTCGATTTGAAAAATAACCGACATTTAATCTGGCATTCTAAGGGCTGCTATGTTACTGAAGCTGTTTTTGTTCCAAAACCTAATGGTTTAAGCGAAGACGATGGAGTCTTACTTTCGATTGTTTTAGATAGCTATTTGAAAAAATCATTTTTATTAATTCTTGATGCAAAGACTATGAAAGAGTTATCACGTTCTTATGTCCCGCATCACATTCCGTTTACCGTTCATAGTAAGTTTTTTATAAAGTAACTAATAAAAAAGGCAACGTGCAATACGTTGCCTTTTTTATTCATATTCAAATACAGTTTAAATGTAATATGCGGTCCCTAGTACATAGTTTTTGCCATCTTTTTCAACCGGTTCGATTAATGCAACGCGCTCATGACCATTAATCTTATAGGTTACTTGCGCAGGTCCTTGTTTAACCGTATTGATAAATACCTGAACGTATGGTTTACCTGCATCATCTTTAGCATTCATAATATTGCGCCAAATGAGATCGTGAGTATCTCCCCATACTTTGCAAATTCCGTCAAAATCACACACAAATACATACAGATCACCACGAACAAACTTCCCATTTGCATCAGCAAATGTTCCATATGCCTCCGGTTCTGAATGTGATTTTAAGTAATTAGCAGCACTACGTGCTAACATTAATGCAGTTTCACGTTTAGAAATCGGATACAATCCTGAAGCAATAATAAAGCTGTCAGTACCTAAATCGACTTTTTCCACATACACCGATTGGAAAGCGTTTTTGAGTTTAAAGTCAACCCATCCACCGCCTTTATTTGCTTTATCAATGATATCACGCACAAAGAACTTACCGTCTTCATCTTTTAAATCATATTGATTAAGCCCAATAGCATCTAAATTCGCTCCATGTGCTATCACTTTGCCCTTCATATCAAAGACAACTAAGTAAAGGTCGCCAAAACGATACGCATCTGATTGTCTGCTGGTAAATTCAGCAACTGCTGCCGATAAGCCATGCTTTTTCATGAATTCATAGCCATCTTTAACTAAATCTACGGCACGATTCGGGGTTGCTTCAGGGTAATAACCAGATGCGATAAAGAATGATCTACCTGATTGATCGGTTACTTTTTCAGCATAGGTTAATTTGTTAGCATTTTTTGAGCGATAAGTAATCCAAACACCTTCATTGGTCTTTTTAAGCTGATCAATAATTTCCTGATTTACAAATTTACCTTCAGCATCTTTAACGTTGAGTACATTCGTACCAATAAGCCCAGGACGATCACCATTTGCCATCATTTGACCATTAAAGTCAACGGCATATAAATACAGATCTCCCATAACAAAGCGTCCAGCCGGGTAGGAAAGTGTGCTAAACACTTCATCCACCGGGAAGCCTTTTTCATGAACTACTTCATTAAAGTAGGCAGCTGCCGCTTTGACCAATCCAACAACAATATCTCGTTTAGAATGGGGGTAATAACCGGTTCCAACCAGATACTCTTTGCCATTTTTTACAAAGGGCTTAACATAGGATGCTTTTGTCGCATTACGCCATTGATAGGTAACCCAACCACCCCCCTCTTTTGCTTTATTAATCAACTCCTGAACAATATGAACACCAAAGGCGTCTTTCATATCATATTGATTTTTCCAAACACGGCGCTCATCTTGGCCATTAGCATATAAAAATCCATCATAATCATAGACAAATAGATAAAGCTCTCCACGAATAAAATCACGACTATGAGTAAAGGCATTCATAGCTTGATCAAACGGATTATTTTTAACAAAATTAACCGCCTCATTCACCAAACCGATAACTCGTTTACGTTTGCCGCTATCATCTTCTTGAGCAGGCATTGAATATGAAGTACCTTGACCAGCAGTATCAACAATTTGTGTACCGGTTGGATCAAGCTCTGGTGTATTTTGGCTGGTTTCAACAATCGCATCAACATCCATGGATGTTGCAAGTGATGATTTATGAGCAGAATATTCTTTGATATGTAAATGAAGACCTATCAGTAGGGGTACACAAACCCCTACTGCTAATATCCAGACCAGATTATTATTT
>CAZPZX010000064.1:0-5090 GCA_964591235.1 uncultured Pseudomonadota bacterium | reverse complement strand
CGATTGTATCTTCTGAGCGGCGAGCACTATTAACAGATGCCCACAATCATCAAAAAAAATCATTGATTTCACGTTTTATTCAAACAGTACAAACTTATTCTCCCCATATGGCGTTTGGCGGAATAATGTGCGGTCAATTGTGTTTCACTGTAATGGATACCCTCGCTGAGGAAGGTTGTGCAAGCTCTATTGAGCCAATAACAAAAGCGGCAATTTGTTGTTGTATATGTGGAGTATGTTGTGGTTGTGTTGGTTGTAATGAATGTAGAAAAGAATGGAAAAAACATGCAAAAAATTAATTGCATAATTATTGTAACATTATTTTTTACCTCTTTGTTGTTTGCAATGGAACAGCCAGGAATAGTGACCCGTAGACGTGCACAGCAACAGCGCGCAGCGCGCGATGAAATTTTGGCAGGTATGCAAGTACCTGTTAACGTATGGTCTGAAGACTCTAAGCAAAATTACTTTACTAACTATTGGCATGAATTATTGCGATTTAAATCTAATTATTTAAAAGATGCAGAACTATCCGGGCATCGATGCATGAGTAGCTGCATGCTTTCTCTATTGTGTACACTCGGAGCATACCATTCATCGTGTACCGCGTGCCAAATATGTGGAGGGGGCTGTGCGCTATTGGGTTGTATAATTGGTACAGGAGAATTAGTTGCCGCGTGCCAAGCATGTAATAAGCACGCACAGACGCGCACAAGAATTGAAGAAACTGCAGAAAATATGGGATGGAAATGGCACGAGTTTCAATAATTTTTTTTGGATTTGCTACAGTATTTCTCTGTTCACGATTTTTGGGTATGGAAGAATATCGCGCAAAACGAGATGCATATTTAGCAGATAATGGTCTACTGCTCACTGATGATCAAAGTAATGAATTGCAGTTTGAGATGCATTATGGGATTACTGCTGGTTTGCGTGAAAGTAATATAAGTACTGCTAAGTTAGGGATACTATTATCTGCGATAAATTTTGGTTTTAGTTATATACCGATCAGTTCTGTATTTGAACAAATGCTGGGGTCTACTTCTTTTAATTATTATTTAGCTGCATTTATTGCTTCAGGTGGCGTTGTTAGTTTGGGTTCAGCAGCGCGCTATGCATACAAGGCACGTAACTACGCATCTGAAATTAAAGCAATGGATGAGATAAAAAGATATTTAGTTTATAAAGGCTAGTTATGAAAATTACTTATTTATTTCAGACATTAATACTACTGCTGCCAAATATGCTACGGCATAGAAAGGTCTATGTAATACGCGTATTGCTTTTAATATTTCTGATTCCGTTATTAATGAATGGAATGGATAATGATAGTTTTGCTATTACGATTGTGGGAGTGCGAGATACAGTGCTCAAAGAAGAAACAAAACGGTTTGTTCGTGAAAAAGATGAATTGTTTAAACAAGCAGACCAAAACTTTGAATACGGTTTGTGGTCACTCTTTGCTACATCGGTCTGGTTAAGTAAAATATTTTGTATAAATGGATTTAATTTTCAGCCCACAATGACTGATGCATATGTATTAGGTTGTACCTGCAGCCTTAGTTGTGGATTTTGCATAGGTGCCTGTTGTAATTGCGCCAAAGCAATCACGCTCAAGCAAGAGTAATACTATTACTGAACAATCATTTTATATTTTATTGATTTTTGTAACGCTGCTGCGAAATACTTTAAATAAAAAGGAGTTTTCTATGTCAGTTCGTTTACATAAAAAAGCGGTTGAAAAAGCTGAAAAAGTAATACATGCCGGTGAGATCGAAACTCACAATAGCAATTGGGAAGCAGAAAAACCAACTGCTGATGAAGTAAATCATTTTATTAATACTCACTTTCTTGAAGAATATGGCTTATGGTTTTTAGGTTGCGATGAATCAAAGCCTAAAAATGTTAAAGAGCATTATGTATATCCGCATGGTGATTTAAAAGAAGTACAACGTTCGGCATTAGTAGATTCTATAAAAAAAGCTGAAAAAGCTGGTCACAAAGAGATTGTGGATGTTGCTAAGCGGTTGCTTGATATGGTTGATAAGCGCGCAAAAAAATAGTTTATTAGTAGCATTATTAAAAAATAAGAACGGGATTTGTTCGCAAAAACAGCTCCCGTTCTTATTTTTTAGGATTATTTTTATTAATTATAGAAACAAATATTTTTTTTCCTCATACTAAATGACAAATAATCATACTCAAGGGGACTGTATGTTTAAAGACCGATTTGATGCAAGTCAGCAGCTCGCTCAAAAATTGATGCAGTACAAAAACAATCATGACACAGTAATTTTAGTAAAAACACGCGGAGCCTTTGCAATCGGAACGGTCGTCTCTCAGGAGCTGCATATACCCATCGATATTTTTTTAAGTAAAAAAATTGGATACCCTGGAAACCCTGATTACGCTATTGGTATGGTAACGCTTGATGATATTATTATCGATAAACGTGCCTTAGAATTTTCGGGCGAAATGCAACATTATTTGAAAAAAGAAGTTGCTGATATCAGGCTCTCATTGCAGTCTCGTGCGCAGCAATATTATAAAGATCATCAGCATTATTTGCTGCAAGATAAAACGATCATTATCATCGATGAAGGTATAGCTACTGGAAAAACGATGGAAGTGATTATCGATTTGATTAAAAAAAAGAATCCTAAGAAAATTATTATTGCCGTGCCAGTCGCATCAAAAGAAGCATTACATGGGATTCGTAAAAAAGTTGATGAAGTAATCTGCTTGCAAATTCCTGATATTTTTATGAACGTGAGTCAGTGGTATCAAAATTACGATGTTGTTGATGAGCTCTAAGCTGATCTATGAAAATTTATTGGCTGCTATTTTGTTTATTTCTTTCCGAATATGCTATGGAATCACAAGGTCTAGAACTTTATCCCGACTCGTTAGCTCGTGTTGATATCATAAATTCTTTTCCTGATTGGGATTCATTGGTCAGTTTGCAACAATCGCAAAAAGATGATGTATTGGATGAAATTCTGGCCTGGCCAGAAGGATATTGGAAGCATAACTTTAGTACGCATGCATGGTTAGAAAAACGACGGCTTATTGCAGCATTGATTTATGCAGGAGCAAACCCGAATTTACCAAACAGCAATAAATATTATTATCATCCACTTATTGATGCATCCTATGCAGGTGATTTTCATCTAGTGCAATTTTTGTGTAATCATGGTGCCAATCCGGCTTTGGTTGATCCCTATCGATTATTAAGATTTACAAAAAAAACCCAAATCGCACGTTATTTATTGGAAAGAGGTGCGCAAATATCAGATATTTATCTATTGGATCATGTTTTGAAGGCAGATTACAGCACAAAGTTAATGGCACTATATTTGTCTCAAGGGGTAAGTTTTGATTCTTGTGAACGCTTGGAAGTGAGTATTTTGCATTCATTAGCCAGGCATGCCAAGGATTATGTGCAAGACGATCCTAAATTATTCAAAAAATGTAATATTTTATTAACTCATTTGCCTGATGAAGTAGTTCTTGCATTACTTACGAGCGGATACCGCAAGCCAAACAGCTATTCGTGGGTTCCTTTCGAAACTCCTGAACAATATAGTAATAAATTACATACAAACTTAGTTGATGTGGGATATCTAAGGGGCAATCCTAATGCGCAAAAACTCTCAGTTATTTTTAAACAGTATCGTGAATCATTAGAAACAAAAATAAAGGCACGCCAAATTGACGTGCCTTTTAATAAATAACAAAATTAAGTTATATCGCAGAGCCTTTAACCACGCTCTGATAATAACGTGCACCATCTTTAATGGTACGTTTTAATTCTGGTGTTGAGCGATCAACATGATGTAAGCCATAGAACTTGCGATAAGAACCCCATTCATAGTTATCCAGTAATGCCCAGTGAATGTACCCACGAACGTCATGGCCTTCTTGGATAGCGCGCGCCATACCATATAAATAACGTTGATTGTGTAATGTTCTTAATGCATTACCTTCTTCATCATTAGTAGTTGGAACACCGTTTTCAGTAATATAAATTGGTACTTGGAGCGGTTTTGCAATACGTGTTGAAAGTTCTTCGATAGCGCGATATAAACCTTCACCATACACGGTGTAGCGTTCATTACGCGTTGCAGGTTCAATCTCATGATTTGGTTGAGCAATCGTTTTGAAGTTTTTCATATAGTTATGGCTGTAGTAGTTCAAGCCGATAAAATCAAGACATTTGCCGCCATTCTTGATGTAGTCATTAGTTGCTGTATAACTTACTTTACCCGGGATAGAAACAGTATAATCGCCGGTGGTTAAGAAGTTGTACACCGATTCGTTTTGCAAGCGATTTCCAAACATGCATGCCAGCTGATCAAGTGGATTTAAAACATTCCATGGATCAAGTTGTAAAATATTTTTTAAGATACCAACACGTGCTTTGCTACCTATTTCAGGTAATGCTTTAATGGCACGATATACCGCTACGTGAGCTTCTAAAATATTATGAAGTACGTGCACGGCAAGCTTCATATCTTTTTTTGCAGGGGGCTTAGTGCCGGTTAGCCAACCTTGCAGTGCTACACCTTCAGGTGCGTTAAAGGTGAACCATAAATACACTTCATTGTGGAATTCTTTATATACGGTTGTGCAGAAGTCTACAAAGTATTTTATATTTTCAGTTTTTTCAAATCCGCCTAATTCATAAAACCATTGTGGTTCAGCATAGTGATAAAGGGTAACGACGGGACGGATATTATTTTCAACTAACTTTTTAAAGAATTGTTTGTAACGTGCAACTTCTTCTTGATTGATAACGCCTGGTTGTGGGTAAATTTTCTCCCATGCGATTGATAAACGATAACTGTTTAAACCAAACTCTTTCATGAGTGCAATATCTTCATCTTCATGATTTTGTGCATCGCAGCCCAATCCAATTGGACAGACTACATTACCATCGAGTTTTACGGCTTGGCCGTTTACGATCGGTGCAATCCAGTTACCATTCTCATCTTGTTCTTTTGCTTCAAATAAATTCCATTGCGTATCAACGCTTCCGCTTTCTACTTGGTGAGCAGCAGATGCAGCTCCCCATAACCATTGATTTTGAT
>CAZPZX010000063.1:0-5136 GCA_964591235.1 uncultured Pseudomonadota bacterium | reverse complement strand
TGGGTAAAGATGACTTTGAAAAAGCGTATAAACAAATAGAAAAAAGTCGGTCATTGCTCAACAAAATCAACTGGGCTGACTATGAAAAGCATCTGCAATATGGCATTCAAATTGCGGGGTTAGTAGTTAATATTGCAAGTTTAATTACTAATTGGCGCATCTCGTGGCTTAATTATTTAACAACCCAAAAAAATCACAAAGAAAGCATGGCTAAGCAAGATCAACATCAACAAGAAAACAGAGCTCAAGGAGAAAGACATTTTAATCAAAATCAGTTACAAGCCCAAGTAAATGCGAATCGTGCTTATGAGCAAGCTGAAAGAGGACTGCAACTTAATGAACGTAGGGCAATAAAAAATGATTTGTTCAACTTGATGAACATTACACTTTCTCGTTTTTTCAAATCTGATAATGGAGTTTTTTATTATGTTAATAAAGATAAAAGTTATTCTAAAATTCCTGATTCACAAGAAGGCTTGAGCGCAAGTAAAATCATTAACCAGAGTATTGAGGCTTTAAAACTATATGGAGAAAAAGGAATAGAATATATGGTTGAAGAAAAAATGCAAAAAGCAACTTAGGTTTTACTGGAATATGCATGAAATTACTCATATATTGTTTAACTTTTTCAACTATTCTTTCTGGTTATAGCAATAATGATTACTATGTCTTAGATCTTGGCTTTGCAAACAATTATACACAATCTTTTAGTCGCTTGGATTTTCACTCTTCAGCTCATGTCGAAGTCTTAAAAGCTATTAAAAATGAAAGCGTCCAATGTAATTCCCAATGGGAAACACGTGAAGCAATTTTAAAGCAAAATGGCTTATACGATACTTTTTGTGACGCGTATAAAAAGTTGTGTATAGAAATTAAATCACTTGTTTGTACATTAAGAAGTGCAGAGCCTGGAGAGTTAACCCTCATTCAACAAGCGGGAATTTTGGTGAGTTTATCAAAATTTGCTTCAATTTCAGCAACTGTATCGCAGGCTGCTATTATTAGCGTAGAGCAGCTTATTCCTTACTGGTTTAATGAAGTTGGTCAATTAAAAGTTACAGCACCGCCTGTTTGGTATAATGCATTTGGTCATATTGAAAATTGGTGGAGTAGCAAAAAATATGATCAATTTGTATCTAATCTTGAAGATCAGCTGATGCAATGGAGCTCCAGAGCAGGATTAATCGAATGTGCTGATAACGTTATCTATACCCATCAAGTTAGGATGAGTAATTCTTCTCCTTTATGCCAAGTCGCAGATATAAAGGACCTTAGAGCAATTGACGATTTTTGTGAAAAAAATGAATTCGAGAATGCTTATCAAATTGTACAAAAGTATGAAGTACGTTTTGCTAAAAATCATCAAGATAATTTTTTTCAAAAAACGTACGCAGATAAATTTTGCCAAAAGTTTGATTTGCGAGGAATCGATAAAAGATATTTAAATGATCCAATTATTGAGACTTTGAATTTAACTGCACGAGCAACTCCAAGTCCTCATAATGCAATACTTGAAAAGCGATATAACGCAAAGTATGAACTCTTGAAGGCATGCAGTGTAACTAATCCATCCGCTCAGCTTGAAGCATTTGTGTATGATATTCTTGATAATTATATGAGTAATAATTTTCAAGGAATGATTGATAAAGCTTCACAGATATTAAATAGTTCTCCCGAGCTCTATTCTCAACTTGTTGACCATAAAAATGGTACATTTAAATTTATAAAACTAAACCCACAAATTTCAAACGCACAATTTCCTTCTTCTATCCATCGAGCAGATAATGCTGAGCTACGCACGCTAGTCAATAAACTTGGCTTAGTGAATACTCAATCGCCAGTCACACAATCTCAGGTCAAGCAAGCATTAGAATATGTTAAGCATGCATTGAATAATGCTGGCCAAGCGAGCCGCTACTTTGCGAGTCGAATTAGCGATTCGCTTGAAAAAGGAATAGATGATCCGGTGCTGCACCTTCCTGATTTTTGTTCAAAAATATCTGACGCCGTTGAAGATAGCCTTAGAGAGAAAGTTTCTGAATATATAGCTGGCAAGCTAAAAAATTACGATCAATGTGCTGATATCTATATCCGAAAATCGGTTCAAGGATATCAGAGCATGGTCAGTGGCGATTCTAATGCGGTGATTTTGCTTGAAAAAACATTTGGCCAAACGACTCATGAAAACATTTTACTGATTGATGTTGAGCAGTTAAAGTCCAAAGTTGTCGAAGTTAATGAAGATTTTAATGCTATTTTTGATCGCCTCGCAGATGCGTATAAAGATGTGGCAGCATATGGTTTGGTATCCAATGAAATTTATACACCCACGGACGCTGCTACTCGTTTATGTTTATTAGAGCGAGGCATAAACCCTCTTATCTATGAACGATTTAACGGTGACCAAATTCAGCACGTTTGGCATCAACTGGATGTTAAAGCGTTACATGTGGGTGGACACCTTTCTCTACAAGAAATGCCTCTGGGAGCGAAGCAAATATTAGAATTTGGTTTGCAATCTAATTTTGTGGTGAATGCATTTATTAAAGCTAAGGATTTTGGGAATGTATTAAATTCAACGTGTGCTGCCCTCGTTTCTTATAATTATGTCGCCAGACTATCTCAAATTTGTGATGCAGCAGACTTGGGACTGAAAACTGCAGAAAATACTCTCATTCACGTGGCTCAACATCCGATCGAAGCAGCAATAAGTGTTGGTAAGGGATTGGTTAATCTAGCTTTGATGGTAGATAATCAAGCAAGAAAATTTTCTGAAATTAGTCACAATGCCATTTTTAGTCCAGAAAAAGCGCAGGCCCAACTTGCTGAGCATAAAGCCGAAATAAGTGCTTTAACGCATGAGATTATTGAGACGATTGAACAAAAAGGTATCGAAGGGTGTGTTCAAGATGTAACACAATTCGTAGCAGAAAGTGTGGTTTTAGGATGTGTCGCAAAGACTTCTAAAGCAGCATCGATTGTTGGTTTAGAGAAAATAAAGCCATTAGAAAAACTAGCTAAAAATGAAGTAATTATTGCTCGAACGACTGCTGGAACACTTGAAAAGTTGAGTAGAAAAGTTGGACCTGAAATTTGTGTCATGAAAGATTCAGGACAAATTCAATCAAATAAATTTCTTGATAAATTTGGGACTTCTATAAAAGAATCAAGTGCGTTTCGTTTGGCGGAAAAAACTATTGTTGATAAGCAAAATGTGTTTGAAAAAATTAATTTGAAGCCTGTAAGTAAAAGCGCATTAAAACACATTATTAATGGCCATAGCATTGATGGTGTAAAAGCTAAGCTATCTAATAAATCGATATTCTATAAAAGTGAAAATATTATTGATTTAGTATTGCAGGGCTGGGAAAAGGGAACATTTGTCGATGAGCATACTAAGATATTTGACTTTGGTAGAGCTATAGGTATTGACTTAAATGGTAATCCTACAGCGAAGATCAAAATAGTATTAAATGAAACTAAGGATTCTATTAAGACTGCTTTTCCAAGCTAAGGAATAAATAATGCCAATTAATATTTTAGTTGTCACTTATAACCCTACTAGTTTTATACAGATTATGGATATAAATGACGAAATAATAAAAAAAATTCAGAAAATAAACAATAGGAACATAGAATTATTAAAATTTATAGATCCCTACGACAATTCATTTTTTAATAAAAAGCAAATTTTAAAAATTGAGTGTGAATTAAATGAATTATTACAAGAAAATGATCAGCAAATTGTAACATTTGCTAAAAATCTTAGTAGCACTATTAATGATATTTTAAGTAGTAAATTTAATTATTTAATATTTTTAGGGGACTAGTTACATGACTACTTGTATTATTAAACTAATTGATGAATTTGGAGAAATTGAAAAAGTTATTGGTAACATCAATACTGATGTTATAAAAAAAATAAATTTGCTTGCACAAGAGTTAGAATTGCCATTTCTTTCTGTATTAGATGACACGGATTGCAATATATATAATTATTTGCAAACAAAAGCAATTAAAAATGAATTACTAATGATCGAAAAAAAATATCCTGGCGTTAAACTTGAATTTCAATTAATTGTAAATGCTATTGAAGAAGTTATTAAAAAAGGTGAATATATATATGTTAAAATAGCTAGTAATCAAAAAGATGAAGAAATAACTTTTCCGTTTCAACAATTTTTTGATCAAAAAGATTAATTTTTCGCAACTGTGCAGGCTTACTCAAGACTATATAAAATACCCTTATTCAAGTGGCGCAAGATCTCATAGAAAAGCAATCTGACATATGCCGTTGACTATTGCATCATTGATAGAGAATAACAGTCGTTTGCTGCATGTAAAGTTTTAGTTAATCATAATAAAAAGGCCTGGAATTCCAGGCCTTTTTATATTTTAAATATCTTTTCTAAATCCAACAAATCCAGCTGAATCGGGAACTAATTCAGGATTTGGCTTATAGCTATCATCTTGTTGAAATCCTAAGCTTTTGACCAGTTCTTGCAGTTTGGGCGCTTTACCTGATGCTGAAGAGTACATCGTTTTTGCATTTGGGAATTGTGCTTTAACTTGCTCAGCTAAAAACTCTTTTGCTTTTGCTAAGTATGCCGGTAAAAGAGGCGAATGGTGAATCGCAATTTTGGTTTTCTCTTTATCAAGTGCTTCAAGCGTTAAGAAGCCAACCGGTTGTTGTCCATCGGTGATTTTCACAAATTTATGTTGTTCTCTACCAACCCAGTTTAGAATAATTGCAAATCGAGATGCTAATAATACTTTGATTGCCATTTTCATGGTGTGATCCGTAGCAAATTCAGGATACACCTTAAGTAAGATCTCTTTATATGCTTCTAAATTTTCCCCTTTTTGTGCTGCGCTAAATTGCAGTTGGGCGGTTAACGATAGTTGCATAAAGATTATTGAACTACAGAATAAGACCGTTATTTTCTTCATAAAAAACTCCTTTATAACAGAAACTGCAATTACTCTATGCCATGAATTATAAATATTCAACTTCATCTGAGAGCTGGTCAGTTTTCTGTTTTTTTTCTATCCTAATGCCTAACAAGCTTGTCTATTGCGCAGAGAGGAACTCAATAATGTCAGCAAAAATCTTTTCATATGTTTTTATTTTTCTTT
>CAZPZX010000062.1:0-5264 GCA_964591235.1 uncultured Pseudomonadota bacterium | reverse complement strand
TATATGAATGGTCTATTGGACGCTCAGCTGTGCGCTTAAAACATTATGGATGGGCAAATGAAGCCGATAGAATAGCAAAATATAATCGTTATATGAAACTTGACCCGGGCGCCGTATATGGATGGCAAGCGCAATATGATTCAATTCTTGATAAAAATCCAAACTTAACTTTATGGGTTGAATAAAAAGGAAATTATGAACAAACTTTCTCTCTCTTTACTCATGGCAACGGTGGTATTTGCGGCAGATGCTACGCGTACGAGCGTTTCAGATAATAATGATTACCCTCCTTATTGCAAAATGGCCTCACTAGACCCGAAATTATTTGCTAATTTTAGACAATCCCCGGAGTGTAGAAGAATAGTTGAAACGGTTGGTGGTTATGAAGGACAGGAATATCTTCGTCTTATTAAAGAACAAACACCACTTTTTTTAAATTATTTTACACAATTTAAAAAAAGTGATCAGGTTGGCAATCCTGTCATGGTGCCCTATGATGAAATTGGTTTTATTGCACCAACAACTTTGCGTTATATCAAAGTTGCTTCAGATCTTTTAAATATGCACGGATCACTTGATGGATTAACTATAGTTGAAATTGGTGGCGGATATGGTGGTCAATGCAAAATAATCCATGATTTATTCAAATATAAGCAATACATTATCGTTGATTTACCTGGTCCACTGGCACTTGCTCGAAAATTTCTTCAAGCACATGGTATTAATAACGTGATTTATTTAGCACCCAATGATCCTTTACCGACCAATGAAATAGATTTGGTAATTAGCAATTACGCTTATTCAGAGCTAACCAGTGCATCACGTCAAAAGTATATTAATACTATTTTACGCTTTGCAAAACGAGGCTATTTAACATGCAATGTTGCAGGCACATCACAATTTGCATCTAAACAAGAGCTTTTAAATGAGCTTACTCAAAGTAATATTCCTTGGGTTGAAGCTCCAGAAAGACCACTTACTGATCCTAATAATTATATGGCAATCTGGACCCGTTAATTGCGATAGAGATCTTCATAATTTTTTTTATCCCAATACCAATTTGGATCATCTTCATACCGGGGTATATGATAAAGGCCAAGCTCATTATCCTTCCATGACGAATGATGATAATCAATTTTATATACTTTACTAAGTTTGCTCACAATAAACTTAGTAAAGTATTCCTCACAAAACTGATATTCCTGAGTGAAACAGTCAATTTCTTGTAAATCTTTATAGATAGCCCGCGCCGCACGCACGCTCATAAAGAAGGAATCAGTGTGATAATAATCATTAAAATGCAAGCTAGTAATATGGTCGCGCCCCACCCAATATTTGGCCACCATATCATATCCCTGCACAATCTTACCAACTGCCTTTCTGACTAAATTCATATCATTAATATAGACCGATTCATGCTTGAAAAGCATAATATCATCATCGTTACATTCTGGATCTTTAGCAACTTCAATAATTGAACGAATGATACAATTTAAGCAATCCAATTGTTTACCGCGAGAGGTAAAAAATAAAGCGCAATTATTACGATTAAAAGTTACATCTAATAAAGACCTATCATTAGTAATTACGAATATCTTTTTAAACGGTATTTGTGCAATATCTTTACTAGTAACATCTACAAGCTGTTCTTTCTTTCCGAATGC
Source organism: uncultured Pseudomonadota bacterium (assembly GCA_964591235.1). Classification (GTDB taxonomy): domain Bacteria; phylum Babelota; class Babeliae; order Babelales; family Vermiphilaceae; genus BTUB01. The sequence goes on along the minus strand of CAZPZX010000062.1, from coordinate 3,600 downwards.
AGGACCGGTACACAAAACTATTTTCTTTTGCAGGGCCTCTTGAACAGGATCAACTAAATTATTTTTAAGATACGATTTAGTCTGTTCTTCAACATTGATTACATCGATTATCACTTCATCATTTTCTCGTATTGCATGCCATGGTGAAATTAGGATTTTAAAATCAAATAGTTTAGTAGCAACCATCGAAAAATTAGCATCCGGCCTTATAACACAATCAAATAATTTAAACGAAAAAAAATCTTCTAAAACATTACGATAATAGCAATTACTTTGAGTATGATATCCAAAACTTATTCGTGCACAATCAACATTTTTTTTTATAATCTCTACTAGCTCTTGTGGATCAGTATGATCGGTAAACACAAAGATAAATATGTCGCGATCTGGATATAAAGAACGGATTCTTTCAATTTGTTTATAATAGAAACTAAACGGAGGAAATTTCAATTGATTGATCCCTTGTTTTGTTTGCTCTTCATACTCGTTTAATGTTCCAATATCAAATAAAGTCCCGATCCTTAAGTGTAATGCGACTGAAAGCACATTATTTGGAATTTCAGGTTGTGCTAACTGATACAGGGGACTAATCATTTGCCTTAAAATTTTATTAAAACCCGGGTCTTTCCATTCTATGGGGAAGTAATAGAAGTAACGTGGATTATTTTCTCGTTCAATAATAGATTCAGGAAAATATGGTATAACATAGAGAATATTTTTATTAGGCTCAATCGTATAAGAAGACACTTTACTAATATCAATTATTGCCTCAAATCCATTAATACGCTCTTGTGTTAAAGGAAGTTCTTTTACACTCAATTGTAATTGATCGGCATACTCAAAGGGCTTATACAATAAAGGAATATCATATTTATAGGATATCCATTTAGCATGGCAATATGCTAACAGATTATCTCCAAGTCTTCCTCCACTTAAGGAGTACGTTACAGCACTTTTAGCCTCAATCATACTTGACAGAAAAATCAGTATGATACTCAAAACGTTTTTATTCATTACTTTTTTCACCTGGTAACTTTGTGATTATCACATCAGAAACAGTACTAAAAACTTCCTCCATCAGCAAGCAGAATAAACCCTGGTTCTTTTGAAAATTTTTTTAAAAAAAGGTATCGTAAACACTAAAAAATACAGAAAAAAAAGGAGCTCAATGAAAAACAAATTACTTCTAATCGCGTTTTATTTTTGTTTGCCCCTGTACGCAAGCAATGATTTTGTAACAATAGCTATTCTGGCAAAAGATAAAGCACATTGCTTACCCTTATATTTAACCTGTATTGAAAAACAGACCTGGCCAAAAGCAAATACCTATCTTTACATACGAACAAATGATAACAATGACAACACAGCACAAATATTGCAAGATTGGATTTTAAAAGTAGGACATCAATATGCCGGGTATTTTTACGATGATTCAGATGCGCCAGTAAATGTTAAGCAATTCGTACAACATGAATGGAACACTACCCGTTTTAAAGTTCTGGGTAAGATTAGACAAGAATCACTGGATTGGGCATACCAACATAATTCTCATTACTTTGTAGCAGATTGTGATAATTTTATTTTTCCTCATACCATCGAATCGATGCTTAAAACATATTGTCCTATTATTGCACCACTATTGCATAGTTACTGCGCATATTCAAATTTTCATGCTGCCATAGATCAGAATGGTTATCATCTTGATGCACCCTGTTATTTAATGCTGGTCAATCAAGAAATTAAAGGGCTTATTCAAATGCCGGTGGTTCACTGTACTTATTTTATACGACACGAAATACTTAATCAGATGTCCTATGACGATGACAGTTATCGATTTGAATATGTAATTTTTAGCGATAATGCGCGTAAAAAAAATATACCGCAATATTTAGATACACGTGACTGTTATGGTTATATCAGTTTCGCAGAAAATTCTAACGACTTGGTTAAAGAGCCGTGGTTTTTAAATTTCACCTCGCAATTACATGCGCAAAAAGCTAGATAAAATCACTGCGAACATAGACATCATCTACATGCAGTCTGGTAACAAAAATAAAGCCATGTTCTTCTAGAAATTCCTTAACATGAAGTTCATTATAATTATTTTCAACGGTAATAACATCAATAGTAACCAGTGAAAAATCTATTGATTTCAAAATTTCCAGCTCACTGCCTTCAGTATCAAGCGAAAGAAAATCGACATGGGTAACCCGATGATCTTTAAGTACCTTATTAATATTGACTGAAGGTAACTGAAGAATCTTGCATTCGCCTCCCAAACACGCAATATCATTCATTACAATCTGAAGCTGGCGTTCATCATAGGTGCCACACATTCCGCTTAACATCTCATCACAACTATCAAGATGCAAAAACGGAACAGTGCCTTCTTGATTGGAAACACAGGCATTAATACAAATACAGTTTCTACATTCTTGTAACTTCTTAAATAAATGGGGCAGAGGTTCAAAACAGATGCCCTTCCACCCTAAATCTTTTTCAAAAAAATACGTATTGCTAAAACTCATGCCATCATGTGCACCAATATCAAGAAAAAATCCATTTTTTTTATTTTCAAAAAAGCATTCGTAAACAAATTTATCCTGACCTGCTTGGCTTTTATACTCAGCAATCATGGATAAATTGGTACACAAGAATACTACTACAAGGTAAAAACGCATAACTTCTCGCAATCATCTATTCTTGTGGTTTTACAACCCACCAAATACGTGGTTGTTCAGCACATAAGTTTACTTTTAAACCTTTTTTAGCAAAAAACTCATTTACTGCGCGCGGAACTCCGGGATGGCGAGTTGCATAATCATCTCCAGCGACTACTCCGCCATCACGTACTTTATTATACCAACATTCCAAATCGGTTTTTACGGCTTCATATGAGTGGTCGCCATCGATAAAGACAAAATCTAATTCACCGTCTTTGAATTTGGTAGATGCTTTTTTTGAGAAGTTTCTTATTAAAGTGAAACGATCACCATAATCAGCAAGCTTATCTTTCACTTTTTGATAGAAAATATCATATTGACTCAATGAAATCGTATCCTCTGGGCACCAGGGCATATACGGATCAATACCATACAGTTTTGTTACTTGTGTTGTTTCTAAAATAGATTTGCAATGGCTTCCCATAAATATTCCAACTTCAGCACCAATCTTTAAATTGTACTGATTTATCAGGCCAGGCAATACATGATAGTAAACTTTCCAATCAGCATCGCATTCTGCCTCCATTCTATTTAAAAAATGTAAGGACTGTTCTACCTGATCAACGGTAATATTACACATAACAGCTAGTTTTTTCAGATCTAATTTTGCTGATAAAGACCCAGCTATCAATGCAAATAAAAGTATTTTTTTCATAGTATTCCTTATAGTTATTATGCACAAGCTGAACTATTGTGTGTAATTTTACGATTGATATAAAACGATAAATTAGTAAATAAATGGGGATAATTTTCATGAGCTTTAAGAGCTTGGCGGACTTCTTTTTCACCTATCTCATATTCTCCAACATACCATGCCGATTGCCCTAAAATATCATGTCTATTGTAATCATATGCTTCTTTTTCAACGAATAATGTA
>CAZPZX010000061.1:3863-5283 GCA_964591235.1 uncultured Pseudomonadota bacterium | reverse complement strand
CCAATAATATTATTAGTTTATCGTTCATGAGTTTTTGATGAGACAGCTGTTATTTTTAGGACTAGTAGCTACTACGTTATGTGCGATTGATGAACCTCTATCGAGAGGAAATTTTGTTTTGCCTATTTCTCAGCAGCCAAGTCCATTATTTAGCTTTGGCCAAAACATCGTGGATCAAGGAGATAAAATTGGATATCTTAATCCAATTTTTTTAGCGGGCCGCAGCAAGAAGCGTTTTTTTTATAATGAAATTTATTTTTTGTATGGGCTTACTGATAGACTTTCAATATTTGGATTATTGCCTGCGCCCGTAATTAGCAAGCAAGATGATGTGCGCAATTCAGGATTTGGAGACATTATTGTACAAATGGAATATGCGCTCTTTGATAAACGTACAGATGCGTCAATTACTCAATCAACAATAGTAGGGAGCATATATTTACCAAGCGGCATTATGCAGACCGATGAAGCAGATACTATTTCGGTTCACGCGCCATTCACCGGTAACGGTGCAGTTAGCTTTTTTTTAGGTGGAACGCTCAGTCATACTACTATTGACTGGTATTGCTTCAGTTCTATCGGGGGATTGATTACGCGGCATGCCGGGCAGCGAGGTAAAATTGGAAATTCATTTCTTTATCAAACCGGAATCGGGCATAATTTGGGTCGGTATAACGACAAGATTGTGATGTTTTTGCTAGAAATTGATGGAGTATGGTCCGCTAAAGATATTATTTGCGATGAAGTTGATTTTAACTCCGGTGGCAATATTGTGTATATAGGGCCGGTGTTTTACTATGCAAATGAAAATACGATTTTTCAGGCCGGCTTTCAAATCCCTGCGATTCAAAATTTAAAAGGAATCCAAGCAAAGAACTCTTTTTTGCTATCAGTAAGTTGGGCACATAAATTTAATGCTTAGATTATTCAGAAACGAATTCCCACTCAGATATTTCTTTTATAGTTTCATCAATTTCTGTACGTACGGCATTGCAAAGAATATCTTTCAATCGATTAATTTTAGTAATGATAGTTTGAGCTGTTTTATTTTTATTCTCATCATTACGGTTAGTCCAAGATAAATTGATTTCAGTATTTATTGTTTCAATTTGCTGAGCAAATGCTGGATATCTTTGTATCAAGCCATTAATGTAGCTGTTTGGTAAGAACTCGGCTTTTATATAAAATCCTGTAAAAATCATCAATATTGCTATTAGTCTAATGAGCTTCATAAATATAATCCTTTAAAACAAACAAAATAACTACCTTAATTCAATAATAGCAATTTTATACACGAAAAAACAGGGTTAATCGAAAAGGATATATTAAAATAAGAGCTGTTAGCGTCTGATAATGCATATTATGTAAAAACAAACGCATGGTAATCAAAAAGAAAATCAATAAAAAGACTTGATAAAAA
>CAZPZX010000061.1:0-3763 GCA_964591235.1 uncultured Pseudomonadota bacterium | reverse complement strand
AAAAAGACTTGATAAAAAGGAAAAATAATTAAAAAGACAAAATATGGAATTCGAAATACTATTTTACCAATATTTTGGATATGAATACCTGAAATCAAAGTACGAAAAGGAATTATAAGGAATATATATAAGATACTTAATCGACTATCTTTTACTATCTTTAAAAATATTTATCACTATCAGCTATGTTCATTTAAATATGTTCATTTAAAATAGTTAATAATGATTCTTTATTTATTAGAAAGTTACAGAACCAATTAACGTCAATCCTATCGAAGCATTACATCGCACCAAATAACGTTTTAAAAACAAGGCATAGTTTTTATAAAATAACTCTAACAAAAATCATAAACGGGAAATGCCGCGCGCATTTTTTCTTTAATTAAACATTTTTTCTATCAAAAAAAAATCGCACCGAATAAATCAGTGCGATGTGCAATATCGGTAAGACTAATAATGTCTTATTTTTTCTTTTTGCGAAGCATCGGTAAACCGGTGCGTTTGTTCTCAAAAACTTCGTACCCTTTAGGAAGTTCATCCAATGCACCTTTACCTTCTTTGCCGGCAAAATAATAAATACGCTGTTTGCGCTTGCCAGCTAACATCACTTCTTTAGTGTGAAGATAGTACTGTTTGCCACTTTTTTTCGATTTAACACCATATGACATGATGACTTCCTTTTTTATTTAGAGAAGAACGATTTTACTGAAAATCAAACTACTGCGCTACATCTTTAAATGTCAACACTTCAGGTTCAACTTATCTTAACGGATGATTCTGTATAGACTTGTGAAAAAAATGGTCAAAAATAAACCATCGCACTGACCGAAATCAATGCGATGGAAAAAAGGAGAGTAGTAATGAAGCCTAATTAAAGTAAAATTAAGATTAGGTAAAATTTCAGCAATGTCAAATTTGTAAAAAAGAAATAATCTATTTATTACAAAGAAATTTAATCTTAATTTACTAAAATGGTAAACGAATTCTTTATACTTGTCAACATATTAAAAATAATAAAAGGTCTAGTATCAGCTATCTATTCAGATAGTCAATTTCATATTGGAGGCCCCCTGCGCCAAAAGCTCTTTTTGAAGGAATCCTTCAGTGGTGGGAACCGTAAAAATAAGCTGTATTTTCAGACTGCACAGAATTGCAATTAATGTTTGAGCGCGGATTTGGTCGAAATCAGTCATAAAGTCATCCAAAAGAAGGATCGCTGGGCGGTGCTGATTTTCGAGTAACCTAATTTGGGCTACCTTAAGTAAAAGAATGATAAGCTTTTGTTGACCCCGAGAAGCAAAAGATTTTGATTTAGTATCCTTGAAATGAATACCAAAATCATCGAGATGCGCCCCGAACAAGGATCGCCCATAACGTTGCTCGTCCTGGTATAGTGCTGCCTGCGCCTCAATGAACTCATCAAGCGAGGTATATAGGCCTTTTTTGGGCTGATAACTAAAAGAAATAGTGAATTCTTGGTTGAAGTAAGTTGCTACAAGCTCTTTTACCGCTTCTTCCAGATGAGCAAGCATAGCAATGCGCGCTTGCTGAATTTGGAGGGAGACTTGCCAAAGCTGTTGGGTCCAGAGTGCATAAGAATCTGATGAGCCGCCACGCTTTAAAAGCGCATTGCGATTATCCACAATATCTTTGCAGCGCTTACTTAATTGCACAAAATCGGCATCCTCTAAGACGATTGCCTGATCAATAAATAAGCGTCGCTGGTCAGGACCACCTTTAATTAGCTCTAAATCATCCTCTGTTAAGGTAACAATACGATAAAAATTAAGGAGTTCTTTATAAGAGGCAATTGCTTTTTCATCGATTTTAACTAGGCGCTTTTTATGCGAGAAACCAACTTGCAAATTATGTTCATCATGTTCTTTGAGTAAGCGGGCTTTTATAAAAAAATGCTCTTGTCCAAATTGTACCAGCTCACTAGGAATATGAGTTCTAAATGAGCGCAAATAACAGAGATAATGAAGTGCCTCAAGTAATGATGTTTTACCGGTCCCATTAAGCCCTTCAATAAGCGTAATGGGACTGTTAAAATCAAGTTCAAGGGTATTGAAGCAGCGAAAATTCTTAATTGAAAGGTGGCTAATGCGCATGTTTAGTTAGAAGTTGGGGAAACCGGCATTACCAAATAGGTCAAATGGCTTTGCTCAGTCTCTGTTTCAAAAATAATTGGTCGCGAAGAGTTTTTTAAATAAAACTTAACACGATCGTCAGAAAACGCTTGTAATCCACTTAATAAATATGGTGCATAAAAACGAACATCTAATTTTGATCCATTAAATTCATGCAATGCAAGCGCTTCTTGCAATTTACCTACCTCTTTGTTTTGCATAGAAACTTGTAAACGCTCTGGCTCAAATCCAAAATTAGTTGCAATAAATTGGCCTGAAAGCAAACATGATGAACGACGCAATGTCTTTACTAATTGACTGCGATCAACGGTTGCCCCAATAAAACCTTCTTTATTAAGAATCGGAGCGTATTGAGGAAACGGATCGGCTAATAATTTAGTAAAGAAATTAAATGATTCGCCAGAGAACACTAATTGATTTCCGCAAATGCCTAAGAATATGGTGCTGTCTGGTGCGCTCTCTAAAATCTTTTTTACTTCAAAAATAGCCCGACGTGGCAATAACCATTTTTTATTTTCAGGCAATGTATATTTTTTGGTACTGACTTGTGCTAAGCAATGCCCATCAGTAGTTGTCATCTTAAATTCAGCATCTGAAATCTCTAAATACAATCCATTAAGGGCCTGATTAGCATTATTTTGCGGTATTAAGAAAGCAACTTTGTCCAACATCTCTAATAAGAACGTTGCACTTAATTGCATCAAGTTTTCAATGCGCTCTGGAAAGGGAGGAAATTCTTGTGAATCTTTAATGTTAAGTGCTAAATCAACCGATCCTGCTTTAAGTGTTAATTGATTGTTATCAAAAATAAATTCAATATCACCTTCAAGCTCTTTAACCAAATCAAAAATGCGACGACCTGAAACTAAAAATGAACATGGTTGATCGATAGTGCTATTTTTCACTAAATAACTTGATTGAAGGCTAATTTCTAAGTCAGTGCTTTTAAGAACCAACTCTTTGTGTCCAACTGAGAATAAGATAGAAGTTGTTGCATCAATAGTGGTACGCTTAGTACAAATGGGCTGCATGGCAGCAAGTAATGAAAGAAATGGTTTCTGTTCGACAACAAATTTATTTTCCATGAAAAGGCCTTTTTAATTTTTTTTCTATTTATAAATCCTTTTTCAGAAAATAAGTATAATCAGAACAATGAAAATAAAAAGATTTATAATATATATTATAAAAGAGGTGACGCTTTTATGGATGTCAATCTCGTCAAGCTGCAGGAGCCGTATAATTCTTTTTTCGCTTTTCATCTATTTTTCGACGCAATAGATTCTGGATATCCTTAAGATTAAATCGTAGCGCATAAGCAAGAGGTGAACTTTTAGAATCAGTAAGTTCTGGATCTGCTCCTTTTTCTAAGAGCAATTTAACTATTTCAAAAGATCTAACTACCATTATTGCATTAATGAGCGGTGTTCTTGTTTTCTCTTTATTCATTAAGTTAGGATTAGCACCACGACTTAGCAAAAGGTTAACTATAATTACATTTCCTGAATCTATAGCTTCCAATAATGGAGTATACCCATCATCACCAAAGCAGTTTACATTTATTGACTGATCTTTAAGAATTGTTCTGACTTTATCTTCATTTTTCTCAGCGATCG
>CAZPZX010000060.1:0-5289 GCA_964591235.1 uncultured Pseudomonadota bacterium | reverse complement strand
AGCCTGAATCATTAGAATTAATCAAAAAGACGCTCGGTAAAATTCCGTATTTGGAATTAGATGATTCTGATCATGTGTATCGTTCTGATGAAGTGCTTGCCTTAGGTTATCCACTAGGCCAACAGTCACTTAAGAGCACCACGGGTGTAGTGAGTGGACGCGAGCAGCATATGATTCAAATTAGTGCTGCTATTAATCCCGGTAGTTCAGGTGGCCCCTTATTGAATGCTTCAGGCAAAGTTGTTGGTATTAACGCTGCGGGAATTACTGAAGCGCAAAATGTTGGCTACGCAATTCCGGTTAATGATTTAAAAATTGTATTACCTGATCTGTATAAGACTAAATTATTACGCAAACCATTTTTAGGAATTTTATATAATAATGCCTCGGATGCATTAGCAGAATATTTAGGAAATCCTGGCCAAGGCGGTTGTTATATCGTTGAAGTAGTTAAAGGGAGCACTATGTATAAAGCCGGTGTTAAGCCCGGTGACATGCTGTATTCTATTAATGGTCATGATCTTGATTATTATGGCGACATGATTGTTCCCTGGAGTGAAGATAAAATATCTATTATCGATTATGTCAGCAGAATACCTGCTGGAGAAAAAGTACATGTAGTTATTTATCGCAAAGGAGAGCGCAAAGAGTTCAGCATGAAATTTGATGTGACTGAACTTCCTCCGATACGAAAAGTATTCCCCGGATATGAAGAGATCGATTATGAAGTTGGTGCCGGAATGGTGGTAATGCAACTGACGATTAATCATATTCAAGGTATGGAAAAAGCGGTTCCGGGTATTGTAAAATTTGCGGAAGTGCGCCATCAAAGCGAACCGGTATTATTAATTACACATATCTTTGCTGATTCGCAATTGTATCGAACCAGAACGGTAACTCCCGGATCTACGATAAATGAAGTGAATGGCCAAAAAGTAACTACGTTAGAAGAATATCGCCAAGCAATAGCACAATCGAAGAATAAAAAATTCTTAACGATAAAAGCATCAGATAATATGATGCGTGTTTCCGATAACCTTTTAGTAGTTTTGCCGATGGATAAAGTTTTAGAAGAAGAGATCTATTTATCGCGTGATTATCATTATCCAATTTCATCCATCATGAAAGAGATGCTTGAGGAGCGTATGCAATCGGTTAAAACAGTTTTGCCAACGCCGTCATTGACGTAAAAATACCAACTATTGTCTTGCTGGCCTGCCAAAAAAATACTATTGGCAGGCCTTTTTATTTTCTTTTCATTTTTTTGGCATGTTGCTTTGGTGTACACTCAAAAAAATAAAGTGTAAGAAAAAGGGAAGGTACCATGGCTAAAGAAAATCCAATATTTATTTTATCTCAAGATGATTGGACTCAATTAGAAGCGCGTGTTCAAGATTCGGTGGTTCAAGTCTGTGCAGATTCCGTTCCCTTTAATTGGCAGCAGCCCTATAGTGCCGGTACATCGAATGAAAGTCGTGGTTCTGGCTTTTTTATAGATGAACATGGCTATTTACTTACAGCGGCCCATGTGGTGAATTCGGCCAGGATTGTATGGATCAAAATGATCGGAATAGGTAAGCCGTTATTTGCTGAAATAGTAGGTTTTTGTCCTGACCGTGATGTTGCATTGCTTAAATTGCGCGCTGATTCTATTGAGTTTTTAAAAAGCATCAATAGAAAAATACCCTATCTGATGTTAGGAAATTCTGATGCAATTGTGCATACGGATAAAATATTGGTACTGGGATATCCGTTAGGGCAAAATAGCGTTAAAAGCTCAACGGGTGTTATTAGTGGCCGTGAATCAGGTGCGGGTAGAAGTTTCTTTCAAATTACTGCTCCGGTCAATCCCGGCAGTTCTGGCGGACCGATTTTTGATGCACGTGGTGGTGTTGTGGGTATGACAATTGCAATGATCAGTATGGCACAAAATATAGGCTATGCAGTGCCTATTAATGATATTGCGGTGGTTCTTGCAGACTTATATAAAAATAAAATTGTACGAACCGGATTAATCGGAGCACGCTTTAATACGTGTGATGATGTGCAAGCATTGTATTTAAAAAACCCGGTGCCGACCGGTCTATATATCAATACCGTTATCAAAGATTCACCGTTTGATAAAGCGGGTGTTAAAGCGGGAGATATGTTATATGTCTTTAACGGATTTCGAGTGGATGGATCTGGGCATGCTCATGTTCCGTGGACGCGTGATCGGACTTCAGTACATGATTTAGTTTCTCGATTAACTGATGGTCAAATTGTGCCGATCGTTATTTTTAGAAATGGTAAACAATTAGACATTAATTTTACCTTTAAAATTATGCCCCCTTTGCCCATTCGTTGGATGTATCCTTTATTGGAGTCGGTTGAATATGAGATGATTGGTGGTATGGTACTTATGCAATTAAGCGAAAATCATATTAATGAATTTGTTCAAGAGCTACCGCAACTGTCACAATATTTAAAGCAAGAAAATAAACGTGAACCGGTTGTGATTGTGAGCCATTTAATACCGGGTTCTATGGTGTATTTGAATGGCAGTATTCGTATTGGCCATATCATTACCGAAATTAATGGTAAAAAAATTAATGTGCTTTCTGATTTGGCAGGATTATTGCGTGAAAGTATGCAGGATGGTTTTTTTACTGTTAAAACAAATGATGATGTATTTGTTGTATTCGCAATAGCACAGCTTTTAAATGATGAGCAACGACTTGCAAAAGATTTTAATTATCGATTGACGCCAACCATTAAAGAACTGATTAAATTAATGCAACAATCAAAAAAATAATTATATTAGAATGTATAGTTATTTTTTAGGGGAATATTATGATTGAAAAGAAACGGCTTGATCAATTGGTTCATGAAAAAGAACCGCAGTATAGCCGTGCTCAAATTCAAAGCTGGATTATGCAAGGTAAAGTGAGCGTTGATGGCAAAGTTATTACTAAGCCGGGTACTATTGTTGCAGTCGATGCGCCACTTTCGTATGATTTTAAAGAACCTAAATATGTCAGTCGTGCGGGTTTTAAATTAGAAAAAGCACTTGAGCATTTTAATGTTGATGTAACCGATTATGTGGTAATGGATGCTGGCCTTTCAACCGGTGGATTTACTGACTGTTTGTTACAAAAGGGTGCACGAAAAGTTTACGGCGTTGATGTGGGCTATGGCCAAGTGCATGAAAAGATTCGCAATGATTCGCGCGTGGAAGTTATAGAACGCACCAATTTGCGTGAAGTTCGCGATTTGGGACAATTAGTTGATTTAGTAACGTTAGATCTATCCTTTATTTCTGTGCTCAAAGTGATGGATGCTGTTGATTCAGTTTTAAAACCTCATGGAAAACTATTAGTTTTGATTAAACCACAATTTGAAGCACGCAAAGAAGACGTAGGTAAAGGCGGCATAATCAAAGATCCCAAAGTGCATGAAGAAGTTATTAAACGAGTAACTTCCGGTATTGAAACGCATGGATATAAATGTCAGGGTGTGACTGAATCCCCTATAGAGGGAACGACGGGAAATAAAGAATTTTTAGGTTATTTTATTCGTATATAATTTGATTTATCTAACCGGGGGTAAGAGGGATGATAAATAAATTTTTTATTGCCATATTTTTGGTCAGTTCAATGTATGCAATGCAAAATTCAAATGTTCGTTTAAATGGAAATTTTGTAAGCGAGGACGATGTTGAAATTATGGAGCCGGTGCAGTGTATCGATGGAGAATATAACGTATCATTAAATGAGCAACTTGCGGCTCGATTTACGCTTCGAGATGGAAAGCATGCCTGGCTCTATATCCAAATGCTTATGTTGCCGACAAAAAATGCACACGTAGGATTAGCCTCTCGTGGACTGCCAAATGATAATTATCATAATTTTGCTATTGATTTTAAAAAAACGGCAGTTAGAAAGTTTAAGGATAAAACTGCTAGTAAATAACCTATTTTTAGGTACAATTATGCTATAAATGCGCCCGTAGCTCAATTGGATAGAGCGCCGGACTTCGGATCCGTAGGTTGAGGGTTCAACTCCTTCCGGGCGCACCATAACTTTCTTTATTTCTTAATTAGTATTTAAATTTATTCAATAATCTCTTCTGTAAGCGTTATTCTCATGGACATGTTTTGCAAAAGATGCTACCATAAGGGTAGATAAATCTTTTAACTCAAAGGAGTCCGCATGACAACTTTAATGATCTCCCTTCTGGTCATTGGCGGTATCGCAGCAGTCGCTGTTCTCTGGTTTATTGGCACCTTCAATACCCTCGTTAATCGTAAGGCTTTAGTTGATGAAGCCTGGAGTGGCATCGATGTGCAACTCAAACGGCGTTACGATCTTATTCCTAATTTAGTTGCAACGGTTAAGCAGTATGCGACTCATGAAAAAGATATTTTCACTGAAGTTGCTCAAGCGCGTTCTGCATCTATGAATGCTTCAACAATAGCTCAAAAAGTTGATGCAGAAAAAGGCTTAAGTCAAGCATTACGCAGTTTATTTGCTGTCGCGGAAAACTATCCGACACTCAAAGCAAATGAAAACTTCTTATCTTTACAAAAAGAACTTTCTGTTCTTGAAGAACATATCCAACTATCTCGTCGGTATTATAATGGCGCTACGCGTAATTATAATATTTCTGTTACAACCTTCCCTGCTCGTTTAGTAGCAAGCCAAACCGGCTTTGCGAACATGCCTTACTTCGAACTTGGCTCAACTGCTGAACGCGAAAATCCCAGGGTGCAATTTTAATACTTCTCAATCTTCTTTTATGAATGGTGAGCGTATGAAAAGAATCATGGTATTGATCCTTTTTATCATGCCATCTTTGTATGCCTATGAAAAAATAACCAGTTTCCATAGCGATATAAAAGTGCATCAAGATGGGCATTTAGATGTTCATGAGACAATTAAAATTGTCCTTCCAAAAGGGCGCCATGGCATTTATCGTGATTTTCCTACTATCTACCAGGGTAATCACTACAATAAACATCACATCGATTTTAAAGTAGAGAAAGTATTGCTTGATAATCGATGGGTTAATTGTGACGTAAGTGATTTTTATAATGGCAAACGTATAAAAATTGGTGATCCGTACAGCACGTTACATGGCGGCACCTACACGTATGATATTTATTATAAAACCGGTCGCCAGATCGGTTTTTTCCAAAATCATGATGAGTTATATTGGAACGTAACGGGTAATGGATGGGGCATGCCTATTGAATCTGTTTCTGCACGGGTAACCTTACCTTCAGCAACAAATATTATTGAAGCTAGCGCA
>CAZPZX010000059.1:0-5315 GCA_964591235.1 uncultured Pseudomonadota bacterium | reverse complement strand
GAGTGACATAGAAAACGCTTTAAATAATCCTAAAGATCAACGAAAGAATAAAAAGAATGATGATGAATATTAAATTATTTTTTTGGTTAATAGTTCCCCTGTCTGCTTATGGTATGCAAAAAAATGATGAAGCCATGAGCCATATATCAACAATGGAAGATGCACGGCGTATTGCAGGGAAATTTCTTGCCTGCAGACCCCGTACTAAGTTAGGAGAAAGTCTTATAAATCCAGGTTGGGAGCAGGTAAATTTTTGTCTTATTAACCCAAATGTCGATACCTATTGGCATCGTGAAGTACAGAAAGAAGAACAATATTACTATTTTCATGTTTTGAATAAATTTCCAAAAGAAATACTGACACGTGTTATTTCAGAAAAAACATTAAAAGAAGAATTGCTCATGTATCGGTTTGCTACACAAGATGAAGAAGAATATATATTAAGATGCTTAAAAGGTCAGTCAGGTGGTATTTATACGATGGAATTTTCTAATCGTGCTGAATACAAAGAATGCTGTTTTACGACTAAGAGATTAAATCTGTCACATCCAGTAGTAAAAAATACTTTGAAAAAATAGCATGATTATATAAGGCAGATAGGGAGTATATCTCATTTGTAGTTTGAGATTGCCTTCTGTGTAGTTAAATACTTGGCTTAAAGTTATTACCTACGTAATAACAATTACACACAAGCTTATCACTGGACCGGTGCATGCAGTATGACCCCAATCTCCAGCAACTGGTGTTGTTGATTCAACGGGACATGTGTACGGAGTATTAGATCTTATTGTTGCTGACATTACGATTATTCCAACCTAGGTAACTGCGCAGCTCCTGCATTCTTAATTGGTAACGTTATCGCTAATAAGTTATTAGCTGCCTAAAACGTTTAGCTTTACAAAAGAGAGAAGAGAAATCTTCTCTCTTTTTTTTGTTTAAATGCTTGAATAAAAATTGTTTTGAAACTTAATCAAAGTGACTTAACAAAAGAGTGATTTGATTTCGCGTTACTTCAACCATGCCGCGTTTAATCATGACCACTTCTTGTTCATCATTTTTTAAGCAATACACTAATGGTGCATGTGGTTTCAGACTAAAAAAAGTGGGGGCATGTCCCGGCTGAATAATATAGTTACCTTGATCGGTGTTTAATTCAACCCATGCAATATCAAAATGTTCTTTTTTAGAAGGGCTGATAATGATTAGTTGCATATCATCCGCCTGCTAACAAGGTGCGTGCTTTCTCGCGTGCTTCTTCAAGAGTCCCCACCATATAAAATGCTTGCTCAGGAAGGTCATCATAGTGGCCGGTAATAATTTTTTCAAAGTCGTCGACTGCTTTATCTTTTGGTACATACCTTCCGGGCAATCCTGAGGCAAATTCTGCGGTGAAAAGTGGTTGTGTTAAAAACTTTTGAATACGTTTTGCGCGATTTACAATTTTTTTATCTTCTTCAGATAATTCTTCCATACCCAAAATGGCAATTATATCTTGCAACTCTTTGTAACGTTGCAAAATAATTTGGATTGAGCGAGAAACACGATAATGTTTTTCGCCGACAATTTCCGGTTTTAATCCTTTGGAGTTTGATTGCAATGGATCGATAGCCGGATATAATCCAAGTTCAACTAGTTTTCGCGATAAAACGGTGCTTGCATCTAAGTGCATAAAGGTGGTTGCCGGAGCTGGATCAGTAATATCATCGGCAGGAACATATACTGCTTGTACTGAGGTAATCGAACCATTGATTGTATTAGTAATACGTTCTTGGAAAGCTCCCATTTCAGATGCTAAGGTTGGCTGATAACCCACTGCTGATGGCATACGTCCTAACAGTGTTGAGACTTCAGAGCCTGCTTGTACGAACCGGAAAATATTATCGATAAATAGTAAAACATCTTTCTTTTCTTTATCTCTAAAATATTCTGCCATGGTCAAGCCGGTTAGCCCCACACGCAAACGCGCGCCGGGCATCTCACCCATTTGTCCAAAGACAAGTGCTGTTTTATCAAGGACACCCGTGCGTTTCATTTCAAGCCAAAGCTCATTTCCTTCACGGGTACGTTCACCGATTCCGGTAAAGACTGAAACACCGCCATGCTCGGTTGCGATATTACGAATTAATTCTTGTACTAAAATGGTTTTACCAACGCCCGCGCCACCAAATAATCCGATTTTGGATCCTTTAATGTATGGACACATGATGTCGATTACTTTAATACCGGTTTCTTGAATTTCATTAGCAACTTTTTGCTCAATCAAGGGAGGAGCTTCACGATAGATTGACCATTTTTTGTCTGTTCTTAATGCCGGTTTATCATCGATGGTTTGGCCTAGTACATTAAAAATTCTTCCTAAGACATCATTGCCAACCGGGACTTTAATGGGTGCTCCCGTATCTTTTACCGGTAATCCTCTGCAGATGCCAAAGATGTTATCAATTGCAATGCAGCGGACAATACCATCACCCAATTGTTGCGCAACTTCCACACTTGCATGGACTGTTTTGCCATGTTCAGGAATCTCAATGAGAAGTTCATTTAAAATATTAGGTGCTGCTTCACGCGGAAATTGAACATCAATAATTGTTCCGCTGACACGTAACACCGATCCTTGGGCTGATGTTTGATTGACCATGAAATAATGCCTTGTTATTAAGTTCTCTATTAATTAAAAGCTAATTCATGAGATATGATTTGTAAAGGAATGGACATTAATAAAAGAGGAGCAGCTTGAACTGCTCCCCTTAGGTAATTATAGATTTTTAAGTGAGTCAACAAATGTCGTCAGAGGGGCCTTTTGGCATTAATACATGATTGAGTACTTCATTGGCATGATGTACTAAGATCACTTTAACACCTTCAATAGTATCTTCAATTCCGGTTAAATCGTGGCGATTTTTGTAAGGAAGTATGACATGATCTACGTTATTTCTTTTAGCTGCCAAAATCTTCTCTTTAACTCCACCAATCGGCATTACCTCTCCGCACAGATTCAATTCTCCCGTCATTGCGTAATGAGAATTGATAGGGCGCTCCGTTAACACCGAAAGAATTGCGGTGAGCATGGTGATACCCGCTGAAGGACCATCTTTAGGGACGGCACCTGCAGGAACGTGAATATGAAGGTCATAATTGGTAAACATCTTATGATTAATTTCAAATTCTTTTGCATGTGCTTTTGCATAGCTAAGTGCTGCTTGTGCAGATTCTTTCATTACGTCGCCTAATTGACCCGTTAAGATCAATTTGCCTTTACCCGGCATTAAGACGGCTTCGATCTTGATAACTTCACCGCCCGATGGAGTCCATGCAAGCCCGTTACTAATTCCGATACGATCAGTTTTGCATACATCATCTTCAGTAAATTTACGTGGACCTAAATAGGTGTGTAAATTATCTGCATTAAAATCGAGTGTGCAACTGGTTTCAACGAAGCTACGTGCCGCCTTTGAGCATAATTTACGCACAATGCGTTCAAGTTGACGAACACCTGATTCACGCGTGTAATTGGTAATAATGTCATTAATCACAGCATCTGAGATTGTTAAATTATGATCCCGCATACCCGCATCATTGATCGCTTTTTGCAATAAATGTAATTTAGCTATGCTGAGTTTTTCTTCGGGTGTGTAGCCAGAAACTTCAATGATTTCCATTCGATCGCGCAATGGTTCCGAGATTGTTTCTAATGAGTTTGCCGTTGCAATAAACATTACTTTTGAAAGATCAAACGGAACACCTAAGTAGTTATCATAAAAGGTTTTATTTTGTTGCGGATCAAGAACCTCAAGCATTGCTGCTGATGGATCGCCTCTAAAATCTGAACCGATCTTATCCAGCTCATCGATTACTACAACAGGATTGCAGCTAGCTGATTTTTTTACCGCTTGAATAAAACGACCGGGCATTGCCCCAACATACGTTCTACGATGGCCACGAATTTCAGCTTCGTCTTTTACGCCACCTAAAGAAATACGGAAGTATGTTCTTCCCAACGCGCGTGCAATTGACTGACCAAGCGATGTTTTACCAGTTCCTGGAGGGCCAACAAAACATAATATAGGCGCGTATCCATCAGTTTTTAGTTTACGAATTGAGATGAAATCCAAAATGCGATCTTTGATATCTTTAAGACCAAAGTGATCTTCATCAAGGACTTTTTTGGCATGAGTGATATCTAAATTGTCTTCTGTATAAATATTCCATGGCAGCCCAAAGATCCATTCAAGGTATGTGCGTGTAACGCTTGCTTCCATAGAATCTGGAGATGTTTTTTCTAAGCGGCTAATTTGTCGACGGACTTCTGTCTTGACCTCTTCAGGCGCTTCAAGCTTATCAAGGCGTATGCGCATCAACTCAAGCTCTTCAAGGTCATCTTCGCCAAGTTCTTTTTTAATGGCACGCATTTGCTCACGTAAATAAAACTCTTTTTGAGCTTTATTCATTGAGTCGCGTGCATTATTGCGAATCTTTTCTTGCATATCCGCAACTTCCATCTCTTTGGCAAGGAGACGATACAGTCCTTCAAGCAATTCTACTTGATCGTCGGTCTCTAATAGTGCTTGCGCTTGTTCAACCGGTAAATTTAAATGCGATAGTATAAAGTCTGCGATCTTTTCAGGATCCTGCATTTTAGAAAGAATGATATGAAAATCAGGACTAAATGCATTTCCTGAAATTGCCATTTTTTCAGCGAGGTTTTTAATATTTTTAACATGTGCTTGAACTTCTTCTTTATTAGAAGCAGTACATGCGCCAAGTTTAGTTATTGAAGCGGTTAAACTGTCTTCTCGTGCCATAATTTCTTGTGCTTCAGCTTTGCAAATACCTTGGACCAGTATTTTTATGCCGCCTTCCGGAATTTTAATGAGCCGCATTATTGATGCGACTGTTCCGACATTATATAAATCTTTGGTTGCAATACCTTCATCACTATCTATCTGTTTTTTTGCCGCAAGCAGTAATACTAACTTGGATTCTTGAAGTGATTGATTAATGCCTTTTATAATCTTCTCATCGAGCACAAGCAGCGGCACTATCATATGCGGGAACACTACAACATCCATAGTAGGAATTACTGGGAGCGTATCCGGAATATGATCATGCATATCTTTGTTTAACACTGTCTTCATTGACTCCCCCTCGAATCTAATTTATACCCTACACCTCATTTTAGGTGTGTATATTTAATAAAGGCAATATTTAAGCATAAAATATCGATTCTTCTTTTGAAAACAGCGTTGTTTTATGTGTATACTGTTATAAATTGCTGTATTGTTTGACTGCTGGCTTTTATTGAACAACGAAAAAAA
>CAZPZX010000058.1:0-5458 GCA_964591235.1 uncultured Pseudomonadota bacterium | reverse complement strand
CGCGTATTGGCGCCGTGTTAGGAAATATTTTCTCATTAGCATCATCTAAATTAGGTGATAATAAATCGTGGAATGAGATTAATAAAATTAAAAAAGAAGCTGATGTATCGGGGGAAGCCTATATGCAAGTGCTGACCAAAAATGGTGATCCTGATGCAGCGCATGCTGCCGAGGCGGTTGCCAATGCATACAAGCCGCGCAAAGGAATGCAAGCCGTTGTTCAAAAGCTTAACGCTGCCGGACATGAGCAATACATTGCTTCAAATATCGGGCCGCGTTGCTATAACAATTTAAAAAATAAATTTAGCAAAAAATCTGAAGGACGCTTTATTTTTGATATCATCAAAATGGGTAAATGCGTAGACTACAGTAAATATGGCAATGGTGGGATCGTAACGAATATGAATCCTATTCATTTATCGTCAACTGCAAAACCGCATGGCCAATTCTTTAGAGATTTACAACGTGATTTCAACCCTAACAATTGCATCATGATTATGATTGATGATCGTATTGATAATATCCACTCTGCAGTACAGCAAGGATTTGTTGGTATTTATTTAGATACCGGCCGTGATCATGTAATGAAAGAATTTACGCAAGAATTAGAACGATTACAGTTATTTAAACCAAGAAAATAATCTATACCCGGCGTAACTGCCGGGTATTTTTTTGCCTTTAGAAGTGACAATCAGAGTAGAAATACTCCATTGAATCGATTATTTCTTTCTTGATTTTATACTCTGGCATGATAAAGTCAGAAGGTAAACATATAATAGAATATCATTAAATAGAGGTTATTTATGTTATTACGCAATAAACTATTGTTATTGAGTCTTCTTTCTATTTCTTACTTAGCTCCGATTGCAGGAGAAATTTCAGCTCATCAGCCTTTGCATCGTAATGGAGTCTATTACCACGAAGCACGTGAGAGTAAGTATGAAATTACTTTTAATGCAGATCTTGATGATACCTATATTATTATTAAAGCAATTCTTGATGCTGCACAAAAATGTCTTCCTGAAACAGAAATCAAATCAATCAATGTGAATACCAATAAAATGAATGTAGTTCTTACCCGAAACTGCACACCTAAGATTGACGATTTCAAAGTTATTTTAGAAAAAATATGCATTTTACCCATTACCATTAAACAGTGCTCAAAATAAACAATACAAATAGAGGTTTATTATGTTATCAATTAAAAAACTGTTATTGTTTTCATTACCGTTAATAACCAGTTCAGCGTTTGCTGGATATCAAAATGGCCGTTATATTTATGACCTTATCGCTATAACTAATGATACTAAAGGCAATGTAGCAATTAAGAATCATGGTAAAACTTGGATCATAAAACCTAATGAAAAAGTCTATACTTCTAGTGAATCACCAATTTCAGAACGGGAAATTCATCAAACTGAAAAGAATATCGATATTCTTATCGTCGATACAAATCAATCATTTAAATGGTCTTACTATACTTATGGCATGGGAGATGGCCCAATAGGTCAAGTAATTAATAAAATTGATCTCAAAATTTCTGAATTTATGCAAAAATAATATATTAAATATATTTGCCCGGCGTAACCAGCCGGGTATTTTTTTATCGTATTGATTGATAGCCGCCCAACTCGCCTTTTTTGCTAATCACGATTTGCCACAATTGAATGCTACGTGCTCTAAATAATCCGGCACAGCATAAAAGGTAGTAATTCCACATGCGATAAAAGCGATCACCATATTTTGCTTGGATCTGTGGCCAGTTTTTAATGAAATTTCCATGCCATGCCATTAAAGTGCGATCATAATCGGCACCAAAATTGTGCCAATCTTCCATTACAAATTTACCTTCAAGCGTTTTTGCAATCTGGCAAATTGATGGAAGCATACCATTGGTAAAAATATATTTATTAATCCACTCATCACCGGTGGTATATGATTGATTGCTGCCGATGGTATGCAAGAGCATCAACCCATCATCTTTTATAAGTTTGTGACATATGTCGATAAATGTTTGATAATTTTTGTAGCCCACATGTTCAAACATACCAACACTCACAATACGATCAAAGGTCTCATTTATATCACGATAATCTTGTAAACGAATTTCAACATCGCATCCTTTGCATCGATCTTGTGCACATTTGGCCTGCTCTTTAGAGATGGTAACGCCTACTACCTGTACCCCATAATTTTTTGCCATAAATTCCGCAAGCCCACCCCAGCCACAGCCAATATCAAGCACTTTCAGACCCGGGCGCAAATATAATTTTTTGCAAATCAGATCTAATTTATGCTCTTGAGCTTCATCTAAATTTTTTGCATTCTTCCAATAGGCACAAGAGTAAATCATGCGTTTATCAAGCATTAAAGAAAACAGATCATCTCCTAAATCATAATGCTGCTCACCAACCTGAAATGCACGTGCTTTAGATTGCATATTCATTAATTTTGATTGCAACACAGCAAATATCGTATTCAAGGTCATGGGAACATTTTTAGCGACATCAGAACGCATTATCTTAAAAAAGAATTGATCGAGCGCATTGCAATCCCACCACCCGTCCATATATGATTCGCCTAATCCTAATGAACCTTGCGCTAATACCCGTGCATACAAATCATGATTATGTACATTAATATCAGATAGTCGATTACCATCAAGGGTAACATCAGCAGATGCTAATATTTTTTCAACCGTTTCTTTGGGATTTGAATAATATAGTTTGGAAACAACAAATGCTAAAGCACCCAGCACTGCTGCCACAATAATAAATCGTAATACTCGTGAACGTCTCATTATCTGGCCCCCCGCAATGAGAATCTACAATAATTACTTTAAGTTTGGAAAAAAAGTAGCATAAAAGTAAATAGAATTGCGATAGATTTTATTGCCGCTATAATGAATCTACTATTTTTAATGATTACACTTATTTAACATAAGGATTATTAATGTCACGCGCATTGTTTTTTTTTCTGTGCTCGCATTACTTTCATGCAAAGTAATAATTGCAGAAAATCATCATCTTGAAAAAAAAGATACGGTAGTGATTGTTGAAAATACAAAAAATCATCATCATGACCATTGCGAAGAAAAAAGAAGCTTCAAAGCGTTGTGTTGCCAATTTACCAGAAATTATGTTCGTGAAGGATTAGCTGTCGTTGCAGCGGGAAGCGCTTTCTATATGTGGCAAGGCAAATCAGATCGAATACCAGCTACTCTACGTGCTGGATGCGTCGGATTTAGCGCAGGACACGTCTTTAAAAAAATTACTAAATTAACTATGTATCTTAATAACATTCCAAAAAAATAACTAAAATTAATAAAGGTTTTTTATGTTTCGTACGTTATTCCTCAGCCTTTCTTTGATTACATCTTTTTCAGCATACGCTGAAGGCCATCATGAGCGCGAAAAAGTTAAAATTGAAATTGCAGAGCATCACCATCATCACAAACAAAAGGGTATTGGACGCATGTTCTTTGATGGAAGTGTTCAATTAATTGAAAATAATGCATATTTATTATCTGCTGCGAGCGCAGTCGCATTCTTTTATTCCCCACTGCTAAAACGAGAATTAAACGATGCAGGAAAACTCACTGCAGCTGCCGGAATTTGGATTAGTGGTGGCATGATAACGCGCAGCGTAGCAAAAGCAATTATGTCTCAAGCTGATATTAAACGTATTTAAAGGAATTACATGAATTTTCGCACATTTTTCTCAAACACCTTAATCTTAGCCATATTTATTTCTTTAGTTCCGGTACAATCTTGTCCCCAAGATCCGGATGTTAAAAAAATACTTGTATACGGTGGTGCAAGCATAGCAGCTATAGGTTTAATAAAAATAGCTAATGATAAGGTAGGAACCGGTTTAACATTAATGGCAATCGGCACAGGTATGGCAGCTGTTGCCAAACCTGATCAAACCAAAAAGCTTTTCGAGCGATTGATAGGAACAACCAATACGGAAAAAACTTTAAACTGCCTTGAACGCAATTTTAAGGCGGCCTACGACTGGTTCCCTAAGGTCTAATTTTTTGCTAAAAAATACTCCTTTAAAGAGCCCAGATTTTCTGGGCTCTTTTTTTGCCCTTTTTATACTCGAAAAAAAGGTTCAAAACCGCCTTCCAGAGCTGCTTGACATAACCTCCATTTCTGATAAAATTATTACAAATGGAAAATGCTATGAGTATTGGAGGTTATTTATGGTTATTTCAACCAAAAAAGTCATCATTTTAGCTCTTTTAGGCTTAAGCTGTCTAGGAGCCTATCCAGCATATAAAGCGCTGTGTAGCCATGATTTTGTACCTTTTAAAGGATCAAAAAGAGCCCATTCTTTATATATTGAGCGTAAAGCAGTTCACGATACTGCCCTAGCAAAAATTAAAGAAGAATTTGCCATCTCCGATCTTAATTGGTCACAATTTATGGGTAATTGCCAGGCATTTATCGAGCATGATGATTTAATGGGATCAGGCGTCTCTACTGTTAAAGAAAACGATCATGAACTCATAAAATTTGCTAAAAATGCATTAATTGAATACGGCATAAACCCTGAAAAAGTAATCGTTCAAAATGTCTCTTCTTCAGGCAGCCCCTGTAACGGTACACAATTGTTATCTAACATGGATTCATTAACCTATAGTCCTGATAATAAAATTGTGCACTACCTTAATCTTAATCTGTCATGGCTCAAAGAATTCGATAAAGACATTCAAGAAGCGTTTGTTCGCCATGAAATTATGCACTTAATCAATTATGATTCGATAGAAGGTGCGTATGTAACTACTATGCTTGAATACTTAGGCCATAAACCAGAAGAATATGCGCTCAAGCAATCTCGTATCGATTATTGTCATCAAAGAGAATTACGTGCAGATATATTAGCTGCGTGCGATCACACGCAAGCTATGCACGCATTGCAGAAGTTTTTCCAAGCATCCATTAAAAAAGATCCGCGCCAGGATATTCCATCACTTTGGATTTCACATCCATCAGATAAGATGCGTAATGAGCAAATGGCTCAACTTTTAACTCAAAATAATAAACCACTCATGGCGTAATGAGGTTACTATGATTACCGTACTTTCAAAACAATACAAATCATTCACTATTGCAACATTTATTTTTACCGCATTAACCGCTTTTGTATTGCTTTATAAAAGAAACATTCCTATGGCTCAAACAATAACTACCAACCCCTTGTGTGTTGCACAGGCATGTCAAAATCAAGCAGACCTTAATTATCAGAATGCATTAGAAGCTATTCGAAAAGAATTTAATATTCCGGTACAAGAATGGCAAAAAGCACATGAAGAGTTCTTATTAGTTTGCAAAGCAAATCAAGATCTTTTTAAAGACAATCCAGAACCAGCATTAGGTAAAGATACATTAAAAAACTCAGTACTTTTGATGGATTGGCGATCGCGCAAGCGGTGGTTGAATTTATTCATACA
>CAZPZX010000057.1:0-5528 GCA_964591235.1 uncultured Pseudomonadota bacterium | reverse complement strand
ATAAATTTTATATAAAAGTTGCTATTTGTAATATTTCGGGTACTATTAGTATTATAAATGGAGGAATTATGAAAAAGTTATTATTACTATCTTTATTATCATTAATGAGCGCTCGTACCATCGGTATGCAATCACCCTATGCATTTACACCAAAAGACAAGCGCATAAACCCAGAAGCAGAGCAGTATCTTTTAGACAGCTATACTTTAGCCCAAGCTGAAGCACAAATGCAGCCGATTATTACTCATGAATTTTATAAAGAAAAACCCGATAAATGGTCTGCGCGTAAGCAATTTAGAAACCTACTCAACGCCTACTACCGTGAATTAAGTCAAAACGACGTGAATAGGCTCATGAATGCATTTTCTGAGCGTTGGAATCTGGAAAATGCTCGGTCTGCAGCTCAAAAATCTAGTCTGTCTCAACGATAAATTACTTTTAAAATGGAGCGGGTTATGAAAAACATACTTTTATTTATAGTTGCTTTAACTGCTTTTAATCTAGTGCATAGCATGCAAAATCCAACACCAAATGAAGTTACCGATTATTTGGCAAAAAATTCTATTGTATCTTCTATAGAAAAAACTCAAACAGCATATTATGCAATTAAAGCTATTAATGAATTACTCAAAAGTCCTGCATTGTCTGGCCAAGCTCAAGAAGGCTATTTTGATCAACTTATAGCGGATGCAGTTCAGCATAAATTTCCAAAGTCTCCGTTATCGCTTTTTCAACTGACTCACGGCATCGGAGAGAGATTAGCTCAGAATTATTTTAAAAATATCAGAAATTACAATAAAAACACTGATTATACTGCTGTTAGACAGCTATTACATGATAACTGGCTTGTCTTGGTAGGAAAAGGAACCGATAATACCGCAGAAAATATCGATGAACAAATTAACCAAGTTATAAACAAATATACTACTCGAGTAATTTGTAATTCAAATAATCAAATAGTCGGTTTTATAACTTATGCATGTCAGCGTATTTTTAGCGAATGTAGTATAAAATTTATCGCAATCGATTCTCAATTTAAAGGAAATGGATTTGGTAAAAAACTCATAGAATACGCGCAATATGATGCACAAAACAAGAAACTATCAACCATGCTTTTACGAGTATTCCAAGATAATACAAACGCTATTAATTTTTATCGAACTCTTGGGTTCACTGCCCATAATCATAATTACAGCATGCCGGCATTCACCATGAAAAAGAATATTGAGGAGAGGATGTTATGAAGAGATTATTACTAGTAAGTCTTTTACTTATGCCACTACTCAGCATTAAGGCAATGGAACAACCGATTACTGCTTCCCCAGATGTAGCAATCAGCGCGTACCATCCAAAAAGAGATTTTAAATCAGTCGCTAAAATCCTGGACGAAAATTATGACACACTGATAAATCCTTTAAATGGTGTTTTATTTTGTCCTCAGGATACCGTTGAAGAACGAAAAGAAAAAATTTTTGATGAATTGAATGATGATGAATATAGTTATTCAGTCATTCGCAGCGGAAAAGTTACGGTTGGCTTTATTAAATATCATCAATCACCTGCAGTTGCAAATGCAATGTATGTCAATCTACTTGCCATAGCCGAAAGCCATAAACGAAACGGATACGGCAGACGTCTTATTGAACATGTGGCCCAGCAAGCACGCTTACAGGGATTAGAATGTATACGATTATCCCCCCTTACCTCATCTGAGGAATTCTATAAAAAAATGGGATTTGTTCCAACTGTATTACATACATCAACATGTTCTTGGATTAAATATATTTAAGAAAAATTGATAGGTTATAAAACGAGGTTATTATGAAACATATTTTGTTACTTTTATCACTTTTGGCTGTACCAATAGTATTACTTCCAGAGAAAACACAGTCTGTGCAAGAAATTTTTATTGATTCATTAACGCGACAATCGCGCGTTTTAGACACTAATGAATATGACAATCTAGAAGGCATTTTCACCCAAAATTTTCAAGATATTTGCTTATGTAATATTAATAGTCTTGCCACTATTTTTAAACACACTCTTATAGACACCAAGTGCACGCTGAGTCTTCTTAAAGATCAAAAGAATAAGATTTTGGGGTTCGTTACGTATCAGTTAAATTATCCTGCGCCTGGTTCTGCATATGTTGAACTTTTAGCTATTGATAAAAACCAACAAAAAAAAGGATACGGCAGTATACTTCTTGACCATGTGACAGACTTAGCTAAACAATCTGGTTGTGAAAGTATTACATTATCTGCAAAATCTAAAACCTTAGATTTTTATAAAAAGAATGGTTTTACACAAACTCACTCATTTAATTATTCATATAATTATGACCATAATCTGCGCAGAACAGTACAGATTCATGAATTACAAAAATTAGTATAAATAGGGGGAGCCATGATAAATAATATTCGTAAATTTTATCCCATGGGCCTGAGCCTTGCAGCACATAGTGGCAATTGTTCGATCGAACATACAACTGATCCTGTCACTCCAAATCTAATTCCTTTTTTGGCAGATATGACCGAAATAGGTAATAAAATTCAAAAGCTGTTTGCCATTAAAAAAGATTTGTATGAAACGGCGCTTCATATCAAACATTTAATCGAACAGGCACCCAATATGCCAGTAGAAAATCGACAAGAGCTATTTGCTATGGCATTTGTGGAACTGGAGCAACAGTTTCCTGATCAACAAGAAGAACTTGCCGTCGTTAAACACACCATTTTTAAATTGAATTAATTAAAAAATCCCATTTCTTGTAAGCCTTGCCACAATTCAAACATAGGTAAGCCTACAATCGCCGTATAGGAGCCGTTTATTGATCGCACAAATTGCGGCGCATCTTCAATTTTAATCGCTCCTGCCGCTTCCATGGCACCGGTGTCATATAAATACTTTTTTCTATATTCGTGTGGAATATAAAAGTCATAACTAGCCTGCGCATATTTTACTATTCTTCTGTGTGTATGCCATTCGCCATTCTCGAAAACTTTTTTTTCAATACAAAATGCCGTCCCACAACGATTATCTGGGCCGCTTGCGCTTTCCAACATCATGAGTGCTTCTTGCTCATCAGCAGGCTTGCCGCGAATTGCTCCGGTAGTGTCAACGCTCAAAGTATCTGCTGTCAAAACAAACGCAATCTGCCCCTCTTTTCCAGCAGGCATAATAATATGGTTCATTTTATGCATTGCAATATTTTGCACCACGGATTGCAAATCTTGACTCCAATCGCATTGCGACTCATCAGCATCTTGGCCAATAATCTCAAAAGCTATTCCTGCTCGTTCTAATAATTTTTTACGCGAAGCTGATTTTGATGCAAGATATAAGATATGTTTCATAAATATACACTTACTTTTCAATTAACTTTTTTCTTTTCAACTAATTTTTTTTTAATTTCTTCAAATGTTTTTTTATCAGAGCTCCAATCAGGATCCGCAATCATTTGATCCAAAAAAATAATTCCTTCTTGGCGCAATGAAGGTATAATTCTGAGAAACTCTTCTATTTGGGCATGATGTCTGCGAAGAATAGCTTCTTCAAATGGCGTTTTTTGATCTTTAGCGCGTCCCAACCAAGCTCCGGCTGCTATTAATTGTTCCAACGCAATAATATTATCACTATCATGGACTACTTCTTCCAGAACTGTTCTTTCATATCCGTTTCTTTTATTAGGATCTGCTTGCTTGCTCAACAAAAGTGCTATGAAATGTTTAATATCAACAGTCTGATCTTTTTCAATACATACAAAATGGAGTGGCGTTCTATTAGATGTTGTGGTGGGCGAATTAGTATCGACATTAATTCCTGAGTATTGCAAAAGCCGTTCAACGCATTTATAACTGTGATGGCAACACGCAACCCATAATCCACTTTCTCCATGTCTATTAGAAGCATTTACATCAATACCATTCTCAAGCAATCGCTGCATTTCAACTACTTTATCTTTTTGAATTGCGTCAAAATATTCTCCAAGTTTTGAGGCGTGATCCATAGCTGCTAAGTAATTAATGCATAGCAATACAAATAGCATTCTCTTCATTATTTCTCCATTGCCTGTCTTTTTAATGACTGTGGCATTTTTTCTATTGCATAACGCAATGCAGTGCGTGGCATCTCTTGTTTATGCTCCATTACAAATTCAAAAACTTCTTTTTGATATCGATCAGCTGCTTTTTTAAGCAACCACCCATAACCTTTTTGAACCATCAAA
This sequence comes from uncultured Pseudomonadota bacterium, assembly GCA_964591235.1. Taxonomy (GTDB): domain Bacteria; phylum Babelota; class Babeliae; order Babelales; family Vermiphilaceae; genus BTUB01. The sequence goes on along the minus strand of CAZPZX010000057.1, from coordinate 1,300 downwards.
TCCTGATCCACCATAAGTATTTGGCAACGCTTAAAGATAAGGGGCAATAGATCATGCGTCAACCCGGCGTAAATTAAACAAACAACTGATGCACGGCGCATCCATCTATTTTTTGAATGCACCCATGGTTGCGTTGTATCAATAAGCTCAGGATATTTTTTTAACAATACTCCAAATGCCCCACCACACAGATCATCGCATAATGCCCAGTTGGTTACATAGTTTTTAAACCAGTTCTGGAATATTTTAAAATCTTTAGGCTCATACTGTTTTTTAAGCGCAAGCGCCCATGTAAATGCGACTACCGAAGTTTCCATATAACCGATGGCAAGCAACTGATCACACACATCAAAAATTTCAGCTTTTGGCTTGTCTTTAATTGATGACCAATAGAGCTTCGCTATCTTTTTTACCGCATCTTTGCGCGTACCATAACATTTGATCGGCTCAAGAAAGAATCGCTGTACACTTTTTTGATAGACTGGGTCGCTGTATTTTTTAATATCATCGACGAGATCTTTAAGCGGTGCGTTCATAAATATTGACTTTTTTTAGATAATAACTTTACTATTAATAGTATATTAATGGAAAAACTCATGAATCACACGTATTTATTTCTCTTTCTTAATTCCATTATTTCTTTTTCAATTATTATCGCGCAGTAGCGCGATAGTCTTTTTTCTCTTTACAATCTTATTTTTTTGTTAATTAGTTTAGAATCAATTTCCTTAGGAATTTTATTATGTTTAACACAGTTCTATTTTCATTATTGGCATGCTCATTTTTTAATGCGACTACCATGCAAAATCCATGCAAGGCGTGGCAAGATGTAATGCAAAAAGCTTGCAAGACCGGTACATATGATCCACAAGCAGAAGCTCAAGCACGCGAGCTGTCCAAAAAAGCTGGTTGCAAAGCTGCGACCGTCGTAGCAGCTAAAAAGTGCAAAGAGCTTTTTGATCAAACAAAAGCAACGGCATACTGCCCTTACAAAGCTGGACAATATGGATCACTACCATTTTTACCGTTTTATCGACATGATCTCTGTCAATTTGTAAAAACACTTAATTAATAATAGTTTATACAAAGCTGTCGGCAACCTGCCGGCAGCTTTTTTAAAAAGGTAAAATTATGAGAAAAGTATTTTGGGATAATCCCTATCAAACAGAACTGCAAGCAACAGTCACTGCCGTTAATGGCAATGAACTATTATTTGATCAAACGATTATCTTTTCATTTTGCGGTGGCCAAGAAAATGATAAAGCAACCATTAATGGCATGCCGGTATTAAGCTCACGCA
>CAZPZX010000056.1:0-5598 GCA_964591235.1 uncultured Pseudomonadota bacterium | reverse complement strand
GCTCAATATATTCTGCATTTCCATCTACTGAACAATCGTCTACTACAATAACACGATAATTTTCATAAAACCCGTCATTGGTAGGATTTTTTTGAAAGAAAATAGTTTCTAAATTTTTAACGCACCAGTCTGCGTTATTATATGAGGTGATTACAATAACAAATTTTTTTTCATCAAGAGCGTAAGCACTAACAAATGTTAATGCTATACATGATAGAATAAGTTTTTTTACCATACCTTTTCCTTGAGTGGAGCATACCGTCTTTTTTTTCTAATACAATCTTCTAATTCTCTTTGATGCGTCGGATTGTGATGATATGAAAGAGGATTATCATCATTGTAGATATATAAGATCTCTGGAATAAATCTGGTGTGAAATCCAGCCATTTCGATCATTGCAAACATGGTCACTACATCGGCGCATTTTGGGAAAAAAGTCCCTTCGTGCATGAGATCTTCGAGTAAAATTGATTGAAAAAGACCCGCATAGAAAGTACGCAGATGTGACGTTCGCCAGCTGATGTCCCGGATGCCGTTTTGTTCAATAATCTCTTTGGGTATAGGTTTACAAAAGCCCTTTTTGTTTTTTTTGAGATACCAAAATTGACCATACGTGAGCCAAACGTGAGGATCTTGATAGGTGTCATGTATAATTTGGAATACATTTTCATGAGCCAGCCAGTCATCGCCATCTATGATGACAATTATTTTATCTGGGTCTACCGTTTGTATGGCATTATATTGGTTGCATAAATGGCCTTTTCGCTCAGTATTGTTAATTATCAGTACTTTTTCTTCGATGCTATATTCTTGGACAAGAGTTTGAATGCATGTTAACGTGTCATCCGTTGAGTAATCATTAATATAAATAAGAAACCAGTTTTGGTAGGTCTGCTTAACAATAGAGTCGAGGTATTTTTTACACCACGTCCTATTGTTATATGAAGCTGTAATAATCACTAACTGTTGAGATTCTGCCAAGGCATAGTTAAGCCATAAAAAAATGAATAGAAAACTCCAATTGTATTTCATAAATATATCCCCCTTACCGCGTCCCTATTTACTGGTATAACAATTTATAAAATGTAAGATCAAGAAAAAGAAAAAAATTGCAAAGTATTTATTTTCCAATCTGAAAATATATTTTTTTATTGAATTCTATAATTTTGCTTTTATTTAAACTATTATGGTAATCAAAACTAAAGGGGTAAAAATGAAGTTTCTAAGGTATATTCTATGTATAATGGTAATTTTTTTAGTTAAAATCCATGAGGCGCAAGAATATGCTCCTCTTAAAATAACCGTATTGGGAACGGGTTATGTTGGCCTTATTACCGGTGCTTGCTTTGCAGACTTTGGTCATTGTGTTCGTTGTGTAGATACTCAAACGCATAAAATTGAGCTGCTCAATAATGGAGTTATGCCGATTTACGAACCGGGGCTTGAGCATTTAGTGGTTAAGAATGTTGAACAAAGGCGATTGTATTTTAGTACTGATATTGATGCGGCACTTGAATGGGCCGACTGTATTTTTATTGCAGTGGGAACCCCTTCGCTTGCAGATGGCTGTGCGGATTTAACTGCAGTTTTTAAAACGATCGACATGATTATTCCGCACTTAAATAGATATAAAATTATTTGTGTTAAGAGCACGGTGCCTATCGGAACTTGTCAAAAAATTCACGATAAAGTAAATGCTGCTGGTATCAAATCTGAATATTTTGATGTGGTTTCCAATCCAGAATTTTTGCGAGAAGGATCTGCGATTTTTGATTTTATGAATCCTGATCGTCTGATATTTGGTGTAACCAGTGATAAGGCGCGTGAATATATGCAAATGATATATAAACCGTTGATAGATTATGATTTTGTAACGCTTTTTACTAATTTGTCTTCATCAGAAACTATTAAATACGCATCAAATGCGTTTCTGGCAACAAAGCTGAGCTTTATTAATGAAATTGCTAATTTATGTGATCAAACTGGCGCTGATATTTTTGATGTTGCTCATGGTGTTGGTCTTGATAAACGTATTGGAAGTGCATTTTTAAAACCCGGCCCCGGATTTGGCGGATCATGTTTCCCAAAAGATTGTCAGGCATTGTGCAAAATGGGACAAACATATAAATCTTCAGTATTAATTGTTGAAGCTGCATTACGGGTTAACGATCAGCAAAAATTAAAGCCATTTCAAAAATTACAGGTATTAATGCCTGAATTAAAAGGAAAAACAATAGGGGTATTAGGGCTTGCTTTTAAGAATAACACTGATGATATTCGTTATTCACCGGCAATAACGTTAATTGAATTATTAAGGTCCCATAATGTTCATATTAAAGCGTATGATCCTGCGGCTATGAAAGAAATGACTAAAGTTTTTGATGATCTCCATTATTGTGCATCGATGTATGAGGCAATTGAAAATACTGATGCAGTGGTTGTTATGACTGAATGGGATGAGTTTAAGCATATTGATCTTTTAAAAGTGCGCACATTAATGCGAGGAAATGTCATAGTTGATGCACGTAATTTATTAAATACATCAGAACTGAAAGCTGCCGGTTTTGAATTTGCTCAAATTGGTAGAAATTAGACAACAAAAAAGGCGCCCGATTAAAGGCGCCTTTTTCTTAAATCAAATCTAATTGATTAGTAGCGGCTGTTACCACCAAAGCGTGGACCACGGCTTTGGAAACGGTTGCCGTCACGAGCTGGACGCTCTTCACGAGGGCGAGCTTCGCTTACAACCAATCTTTGGCCTTCATATTCCATGCCATTTAGAGCAGAAATTGCTTCTTGTGCATTGTCATTTTCTGGCATTTCGATGAACGCAAAACCTTTGAGTGCGCCGGTGAATTTATCTTTAATCATTTTGATTGAAGTTACCGGGCCATATTGTTCAAATAATTCTCTAAGTTTTGCTTCATTTACTGTACGAGGAAGTCTTCCGACGTAGATATTCATATATTTCGCTTAAATAAAAAAAAATTAATACACAAAAAAACAACAGAAATTTATTGGTGCTCTTTTCCCTCCAAGACTTTAGATATGATTTTTGATAGTTGATTTATATTAGATCGAATTTTCATTCAAATGATAGGTTAAAAATTGAATTATTAATCTCATTATAGGCAGTTTTGTAAATTATTGCAATCTTTGATTATTTGTAAAAATTATTTCAAATAGAAAATTATATTTTGACTTTGTTTTTATATACGATATTTCCGAAGAAACGATTGGGTTTATCATTAAAATCTTGTCCTATAGCAACAAATCCTTGGCTTTCCATCCAGGTATTAATCTGTTCATACGACGGTTGGTTTTCATATGCATCTATAAAATTGACCTCTATATAGATTAATGATGCTTTTCTTATGAATTCAATACTTGCTTGTAATACTGCCAATTCATGGCCTTGCATGTCCAGCCAGATAAAATCGATCGAAGTAATAGTATGTTTCTTTGCCCAATCGGCCAAAGTAATGGTGTTTACTGCTATGGTCCGGGGGTAGATAATAGGAGATGCCTGAAGGCGATCTTTGGGCTTATGAAGGCTGCCCGCCTGGCAAATCGCATGCGGGCGCTTGGGATGTTCAGCAATATAAAAGTTTGCTACCCCAGTAACGTTGCTTAAAGCGGTATGATATTGCTTAATCTGATGATAACTGGCTGTTTCACTAACCAACTCTTTAAAAATCTCTGGTACCGGCTCAAATGCGTGAATCACGCTGTTTGGCCAAAATAAGGCCATTTTTTTGGTGTCTATTCCATTAAATGCTCCTGCTTCAATAATAACAGGATCTGAAGGAAGGTATTCGGATAAAAATAAGAGTAAATTGCGTGAATCAATAATTTTCATAATAGATCTATTTCTTTTTATAATAACCTGTCATGGTTAAACTGACAAGTACTATCCAGAAAGGATTAATATGAAACTTAGTATTATAATTCCGGCATACAATGAAGAAAATCGAATATCAAATACTCTGAACGCTTACTGGTGCTTTTTGGAACAAAAAAGAAGAGAAGAAAATGTAGAGTTTGAGTTACTAGTAGTTATTAATGGAACAACCGATTCGACGTTTATGGTAGTGCAGCAATTGCAAAAGAGGATGCCTGAAATACTCGTGATTGAGTTGCAAGAAGGTGGTAAAGGACTTGCTATTGCGCACGGATTTAAAAATGCACTTTTGCGCGCTAACGATTTGATTGGATTTGTAGATGCGGATATGGCTACCAGCCCTCAGGCATTCTATGAATTAGTAAAACATATTAATGGATACGATGGAATTATTGCCAGTCGTTACATGGTCGGATCACAGGTTAGTCCGCCGCGGCCATTCATTAAGCGATGGGGAAGTAAATTATTTTTTGAATCATTAACGAAGTTATTATTTGGTATTTATTATTATGATACGCAATGTGGCGCAAAGTTATTTAAACGTAATGCCATTGAAAGGATTACCCCTCATTTAAGCGTTAGGCATTGGGCATTCGATGTTGAAATATTGTATTTATGCAAGAGATTAAATTTTCCCATAAAAGAATATCCGACCGTTTGGCACGATCAAGCGGGTAGTAAATTGCGCATGTTTCGTGCGGGTGGAAAAATGCTAACTACGCTCCTAAAACTGCGTTGGATGTATTGGTTTAAAAATATGTAAGTTCTTGCTTTTTTTAATATTTTATGACTAGCATTATTTCGTCGGTATAAATGCAAATTTAAAAAAGGACGTTTATGAAGAATATTTTAAACAGCAAATCTCTTTTGTTGTTTTGTTTATTGTTCAATTTAACATCTGTATATGCAACCAGAGAATATAATTCTTATGCTGCAGATCAGTGTTGCGAACAAAATAATGATTGTAATAGCTGTGGATGTTTCGATATCGAAGTTCGTGCAGGTGTTGCGCCTACTATTTGGTTGGATCGTGGTTTAGTTTCAGCTGTTTCTTGTAATGCTTTAGCGATTCCTGGATTTAATCGTAGTATTGTAGATTTATTTAAAGTTCCAAAATTTAGTAAATTCTTCCACGTCCCTTGGATTGTTGGTGTTCATTTTGGCTACCAATTAAATCCATGCTTTGAGACCTACTTGGAATTTAACTATCGACAAGCACGTGGCCGTACTTTTGAATTAATCGGTCGTGATGCAATAACTATTCCAAATGATGTCTTGAATGTGAGATTTGATTTCAATGATAGATACCGCGCATTTGATGCGTATGTTGGTGCACGTTATTATTGGACATGGGACTGGTGCTGGTGCAATGAAGTCGATGTATTCTTCGGTGGTAAATTTGGATTGGTACATCGCAAAAAAGTAGATTTTTCATATAATTTTTCTTCAGTATCTTGTGTTAATCAAACATCATTAACAAGTCCTTGTTCAACAATATTTTTCTCATGCACAAGACCTGCAGCAGGTTTAAATCTTGGTGCTGAATGGTGCTTAGGCTGTGGTTTCTGGTTGGTATTAACCGGAGAAGTTGTTGCTACATGTGGTCCAAAAAATAATGACAACATTAGCGGAATTAATGCCGGATGTAATGTGTTGCCAAGTATTCTTCCATCTAATTTAATTATTGGTCACACCGG
>CAZPZX010000055.1:0-5841 GCA_964591235.1 uncultured Pseudomonadota bacterium | reverse complement strand
TTTTAAAGTACTTAACGTTCTTACGTGAGCATTAATCTGTTCTTGCTGAGCATTATATGATCTATAAGCATTCACGATTGAGTGAATACCAAAACCAGCTGCTGCGACTAATGCTATATTATTACTTTTAGCAAAAGAAACTGCTTTAGTTGCCCAGCCCGGCAATGCCTGGATCGGGGCAAATACTGTAGCGATAGCTACAAAAAGAGATAAAAAAATTGTTCTGAGTTTCATAAATAACCTCAATTTATTTTTTCTATTCTTAAGTCTATAGAAATACCATTTTTAGTCAATTTAATATAGTTTAAAATCATTAAAAAATTCAATATGAAAAATTTATAAACACAACAAATTCTTCAATTGGCAGGTTTGGATTGACGTATAGAAACAAAAAACCCAGCGAAATTCGGTGTTCACTGGGTTTTGCAAAAAATGCTTAAAAAAAGTTATTGAGCGCGCAAATAAGAAACTATTGCCTGTCCAAAATGCTGCGCTGCTTCCGGTCCATTGCCCGTAATTAAATTGCCATCAACTACGACCGGCTTTTTGACATAAACCGCTTTGGCTTGTGCCAAAACTTCCGCTAATTTATTATCTCCATCCCAACCAGTAACCATTTTGCGTTCAAGTAATCCGGCATTCGCAAGAATTCGAGGAGATATACAGATTGCTCCTATCGGCTTAGATCGTATAGCCAGATTTTGCAGTATAAGGTACGTCGTTGGATTATCAAGAAATTCTAATGCCCCAGGACCTCCAATAAGATACACCCCTGCATAATCTTCCGGATTAATATCTTTTACTAATTTAGTAACTTTTGCGCTGGCAAACTGCGGATAATCCTCATATGCTTTTGTACATGCCGCTTCTTTGCATTTTGCAGCATGATCTGCGCTTGGCCTTCCTGAAGCAGTTCCCATTTTATCGCTGGCAATTTCAACCGTAAAACCGGCATTTTCAAGCGCCTGCCGCGTAAAGCCATACTCTGCTGGATGGTATCCTTCGCTGGCAATAATTAATAAAATAGCTTTTGCTGCTAACATAATTATCCTTTATTTTTGATATACTAAACTGAATATATTGTAGCCTTCATTACCACAACATCAACGTGAATAAAAAAATTGTATCCCTGGTACCGCCTCTTTTAACTGATTCTCACATTAAAGAGAAGATCATCTGCATACGCGGGCATCGTGAGCGCATGTTTAACACTTCGTATGAATTTAAAAATGGCAAACATCTTTTTCATAATTATGGGCAAGGTGGCGCTGGATGGACATTTTTATTTGGATGCGTCCATGAATCAATCAGACAGTTTCAAAATGCAAAGTTACCTCAACAACCTATTACGGTAATTGGTGCAGGCTGCTATGGATTACTAACCGCCATCCTGTTAAAACGCGCTGGTCATAACGTTACGATTATTGCAAAAGATACTCATTCAATCCCTTCGTATAAAGCAGCAGGCTTCTTTTTCCCGCGCCCTCGAAAAGTATCTAATGAACAAGAAGCATCAATTTTTTTAGCTCGTGGGATTGAATCATTCCAAACTTATTGCGCCATTCTAAATGGCAATCATCCATTTATTAAATCAGGGCCTGCACTACTGCCAACATACTATGCACCTGACCTTAATCCAGGATTTACTCCCTACATACAGCGTGAGTTGATGGGTCCATACCAAGAAGTTATGATTGATTTTGGTAACGGCAAAGCGTACCAGACGCATGAATACCAAGCATTATTTATTAATGCGGCAGTTATGATGAAAGAGTTAACCCAAGTACGTGATCAATTAGATATTCCTTTGATTATACAAGAGATGCATGCATTTGATGAAATTACCGATTCTATTATTTTCAATTGCACTAATCTAGGCGCAAAAACTTTAACACCTGATTCTAAAATGATTCCGGTACAAGGCCACCTAATTTCACTCGCACACCAACCGATCGAGCAATTACAATATATGATGAATTATCGCGTTACTATGACTAGTCCTAACGGTAGCAAGCGTGATGAATTAATTTATTTTGCACCCAAAGAAGAGGGAATTCTAGGCATTACCTTCTTGCGTGGACAAGATTCCTTAAATAGCAATCATCATGAATTCGATCGATTACTAACACGTAGCCGAGATTTTTTTGGCACTTAATTTTTTAATCGTTGTGCAAACACTATAAAGCGGGGCGATTTCCAAAGAATTGAACCATCATTATGGGGTGGCATTTCTTTTACGTATTCTTGTAAAATATCTTTGAGTAATTGCTTGCGCTCATCAGGATGTAATGCTGCAATAAAACCAAAACCTGACATCCATGATGCAATAAACTTTTTAAGTTTTTTTTCATTTTTAAATAGTATGTACTCCTCAATAATACGAGTAGCTTTAATCAGAAAACCAGTATCTTTATTAAGCTGAGCAAATGTTTGCGCATCGTGAGGTTGAAAATAATGATCAAGATTGACCGCACTTAATTTTTGCCATTGTTGTTTACTCAGTACTTTTGCATATGCTCGGCTAAATGCATCAGGGTTTGAACTCTTTGCCGCCATAATCATACATAAAAAACCATGATTTTGATCAGTTAAACGCACCATAACATGCAGAGCCTTTTTTTTGCTCGACAGTATTCATTAAATGAAATGCATTACATGAAAAAAATAATTGAACGGGTTGCGTTAAACTAATAGTGCTCATATCTTCTTGCATAAAATGTAGATTGCGATATTTCGTATTGAGCAAACGCGCAAATCGTATCATGTTATCTGACGGATCAATCCCTATTACTTCTGCGTTGGGTGCATGTTTTGCAATGTAGGCAGTAAGTGCACCCGGACCACAACCTACATCTACTACTGAGCTAAAATACCTTAAGCGTAAATCTTTTAATAACGATTTTGCTAAAGGCAATGATTTCTTGGTAGCCCGATGAAATTTATATGCGTTCCATTCTTGATATGTCGGTGCTTGCGGATCATGTTCCTTTTCCATGGCACACCCAGCACAGAAAATGAGAATCAGGAGGAATAATTTCAGTTTCATGCACTTCCTTTTTACTCTTGTAAATTTATACATAGCAATTTTAAACTAAGGCAAATGTAAACAGTAACATTCATTACGTCAAAAAAATGAATAAAAAAATTATTTTTACCATTGGCCATTCAACACGTACGATCGACGAATTTATTGAACTGCTCAAACATTATGGCATCAATGAATTGATTGATATTCGCACCATTCCCAAATCACGCCATAACCCTCAGTTTAATGAACCTGATCTTGCGCATGCCTTAAGAAATCATCACATTAATTATCGCCATCAAAAAAATTTAGGTGGATTGCGGCATGCAAAAAAAAATTCTGTTAATCTAGCCTGGCATAATGAGTCTTTTCGCGGATTTGCCGATTATATGCAAACACAAGATTTTAGTGATGGTATCGATATGTTAATTGAAATCGCACAACACAAAACAGTTGCGATTATGTGTAGCGAAGTGGTTCCCTGGCCCTGCCATCGTTCTTTAATTGGTGATGCATTATTAGTACGCGGATTCGATGTACTGGATATTTATAGTCTTACCAATGCAAAATCGCACACATTAACGCCATGGGCACACGTGCACGGAACTACCATTACGTATCCGACACCAGAAGAACATTCTAAAAAAGATGAGAGGAAAAAATGAGTAACGATATCTTTGTTCAACAGGGAATTATAATCCCTGAATATGAACTTGAAGTTAATACCAGTAGATCCGGTGGCGCTGGGGGCCAACATGTTAATAAGACTGAAACACGCGTCACGATCAGATGGAACGTAAAACAAACTCACGCCTTAGATGAACAACAAAAAGCACGACTTCTTCAAAATCTCGCACATAAGCTTACTGCCAATGGCGATTTAATTGTTCATAATAGCAGCTCTCGTAGTCAACAACAAAATAAAGAAAATGCACTCAGTCAATTGGCACAAGAAATTAGGAAGGCACTCTATGTGCCTAAAAAACGGATGAAAACAAAAGTTTCTAAATCTACTAAAGAAGCTCGTTTAGAATCAAAAAAGCGGCACAGCAATGTTAAAAAGATGCGCCGCAAATCATTTGATTATGATTAACCATGAATCGCATTATGCAAAACTTGTTGTGCATGTAAACTTGCTTTATGAACCGCAGTTTTAAATGCTTCTGGAAGCTTTGCAACCACTTGTACCATCTGTTCATGCAGATCTTGGCCTTGAGACATTTTCTCAAGTGTTTCCATAAAATTATTTACGTTTTGATCAGCATGAAATTGTTCATATGCAATTAACAATGCATACGTATTAATTAAATCTAATGCACGATCAACAGCAGCGCGGTCTTCTTCTACAAATCCCGTTGCATCACCGGATTGTAAAAATTTTAACCATCCCTCTTTTGCACCCGGACGCGCTAAGCTGTGCTTCATTTCCGGCATTCCCAGTAACTCTATAATTTTGTTATTGAGATTAAAATGTGGATGCTCGTGTTGATTTTTTTCCATGATATTCCTTTTAAAAAAAATAAAGGATGTGTATCAAACACATCCTTGAAGAGTATCTGATTAATTTTTATTAGCTTTTTTTGCTTTATTATTCTTATACCAATAATAACTACCGTAAGCAGCAAGTGCAACAGTTACTGTCGCTGCAATTGCTACTTTATGCTTATATACATTAAATTTAAGTTCATCGAATGCATTCGCACATGAAACTTGTATGTTATGCCAAGCAGGTAATCCTGTCCAAAAATTGTTACTCGATTCCAGGGTAGCTCTGTGAATCGGTAACTCTTGGCACAACTCATGCGGCGCACATGCAAGAGTATCCGCTACATCTGATAATCCTGTCGGATTAGAAAGTGCTTCTTCATATAGCATGTTTAAATCATTCATATCTAGATCAAAGGTTTCAATCGTTGCCGGCACTATTGAAGTTGGAACCATAGCCTGAGTTGAAGCCGGAATCTGTGCTTGCTTTGCTTCTTGCTCAGCCGCTTGAATAATCTGAGTAGCAGAACTTTTTGGAGTTATCTGAGCAGAGTTAGATTTTTGGGAATGATGTTTGTGGCGATGCTTTTGATGCGTAAAGGGAAAATGCTTGCAATCTGAATGCGAATGAGGATACGCGCTAAAACTGAAAGCAACCAAGGGAAATAAAAAAAATATTTTCATACCTTACCTATAGAAAAAAGTTAATAATTTTATTGTTACTTCAAACTATCGCGTAAGGTGACTAATGTACCTTAGTATTCCATTTTATTAATAATACTATCACATATGCTAAGTATTGTAAGGCTATTGCACTTAGAGATGAAAATTAAACCTTGACACTTATTCAAAGCTAAGTCTATCTTTGGGAAAAAGCGTAAAAAAAAAAATTTAAACGCACTATTCAGCTTGGTCGATCCAAAGATCATTTTCAACTTATATCACGAGTACCAGGCGCCAGAACATTCTGCGTTAAATAGAAAAGGTAGCAATGATGTCTCAAGTAAATTTCTGTATATTGGTCATACGCAAAACAAGTAATTTTGCAATTCAGATCACTTATTACAGCTAGCACAAAAAATAAATCAAAAAAAGTAACTGTCATTATTAGACATTTACTATAAAAAGCGCCCTTTCAATCAATGCGATCGCTACCTTGCAATATAAGCACTATCAAGAATTAGATAAGGATGAGGATGAACTACTTAAAAATTAAGGTTCTAAGAATAGCCCTTTTGAGCATGTTGCTCCTGTATAACAATGCAGAGGCGGTGGTACAAGGAGCATCGAATGAAGCCCACAGCGTTGCTATTCAAACAGATGGATATATT
>CAZPZX010000054.1:0-5854 GCA_964591235.1 uncultured Pseudomonadota bacterium | reverse complement strand
GGCGTCATGCCAATCACTTCAACGTCGATAATGCGACGCCCGAGCGAAGGAATTTGAATCCAGACTGAACGCGCTTGGTTTACTACATGCGCATTGGTAATTAAATCACCATGATCATTAATAAAAAAACCACTTCCGACTGCTGAATATTGTTGAGGAGTACGATATGGTTGTAAAAGATCAAATTCAGTTACTTGTGAGAAAATCTGGACCACCGTATCTTCAACTTTTTCCTGAATAGGACGCCACAAAGTTGTATCTGAAACAACACGCTCAACAATTTGGGTTGGAATATCAATCTGTTTTGCCAGATCAACATGGACGCTTTGCATCTGATTAATACGATCAAATACACTGCGCTGCTCTTTAAATAAAATGTAACACACAATACTGAGCAAAAATACGAGCAGAATAAGGCCAACCAGCATCAAATCTTGTGGTTTTTTGTTACTAAAATAACTTAACATATGTATCCTTTTAAAAAATTAATCTTTTAATGCATGAACCCATGCAGCCGTTGCTTGACTATGCGCTGCTTGAGCAAGCGCCATCTGCACTTGTTGCATCGCTAAGGAAGTTTGCGCATTATATTCATTCATAAACTGAGGTTCTTCTTTAATCGTTTTTAATCCCAACTCAAGCGCATTTTGCATTGTTTGAACCACAATCTGCATCTGACAACACTCTGATTGCAAATCAAGGCGTGATGAGTTTAAAACTTCATCTAACGATTCATCTATTTTTTGTAAATGTGAATAAAGCTCATTCATATGATTAAACGCACACACAAGTGGAAAACTTTCACGCACAAATAGGAGCTTTACTTGATCTATAAATTCTTTATCTCGAACAGTTAAGGCCAACAATATCAACGTATTATGTGAAATTTTTTCTAATTCATAATCCGCCGATTCATAGTAACGTTCAGGCACAAAATTATAGCGAAATATACCCATCGTTATTGCACCTAATGCACCTAAAATTGCATATATTTTTTTATGTTCCGATAAGATTGGCAATTTAAAATCATTAAAAAGTGCATACCCTGCAGTATAAATTGCTGAAACAGTCAGGCCACCTTTTAATGCAGAAATAGCAATTTCATTTTGTGATTCAGTAGATAAAGAAGTTGCGTGGATTACATTACTACAATACATTAAACCAACACTAAGCAAGAGCCCTTGGTAAACTTTCATCGATCCTCTTTTTATAAAAAATTTGTAAAAAACAATAGAACATTGTATACCATGATTTGCCAAAAAACACCAAACGATTTACGCTTAATGGTACGCATTATAAAGCTTAACCAGGAGTTTCAATGAGTTCGTCAAACGTTCAAGTTACTTTAGATAAATTAGTCGCCCTATGCAAACGTCGCGGTTTTGTCTATCAATCCGCTGAAATTTACGGGGGGCTTAATGGAGTCTATGACTTTGGCCACCTTGGCTCACTCATGAAGCAAAATATTCGCAAAGCCTGGCTTGAATCATTACTAGAAACGGATGATAACATTCTCGTTTTTGAAGGCGCTTTATTAGGTGCCTACGATACCTGGAAAGCATCAGGCCATGTTGATAACTTTAGCGATCCCATGGTTGATTGCTTAAATTGCAAACACCGCTATCGCACCGATGATGTTAACTTAGAACGCCCGTGTCCGCACTGCGGGATTAAAAAATGGACTCAGCCGCGTCAATTTAACATGATGTTTCAAACACAACTGGGCGCCGCAGCAGATAATTCATCAATTGCTTTTTTACGTCCTGAAACGGCTCAATCTATCTTTATTAACTTTAAAAATGTGATCTCTACCAATCGCGTTAAAATTCCTTTTGGTATCGCACAGATCGGTAAAGCATTTAGAAATGAAATTACCCCAAAACAATTCTTATTCCGTATGCGTGAATTTGAACAAATGGAACTTGAATGGTTTTGCAAGCCCGATCAATCAGATCATTATTACGATCTCTGGATCAAATCTCGCTTAGAATTTTATAAAAAAATCGGTATAACCCCCAGCAAAATACGCTCACGCGCTCATGAAAAAGATGAGCTTTCGCACTATTCAAAAGGCACCACTGACGTTGAATATGAATTCCCGTTTGGATGGAAAGAGTTGGAAGGGATTGCCAATCGCGGTGATTTTGATTTAAAACAACATAGCACCCATTCGGGCAAAGATCTGGGGGTTTATGATGAAGAGACTAAACAATCATATATTCCTCATGTTGTTGAAAGCTCCGTGGGTGTCGATCGCTTGTTCTTAACGATCCTATTTGATGCCTATTGCGAAGATATTGTTGAAGGTGAAGAGCGCATTATGCTCAAACTCAGCCCGAAAATTGCACCGGTTAAAGCTGCCTTTTTACCATTAACAAAAAAACAAACCGAGCCGATGCAAAAGATTTTTAATGCATTACGCAAAAAAGGTTATAGCATTCAATTTGATGAATCAGCATCAATTGGCAAGCGCTATCGCCGTCAAGATGAAATCGGAACTCCATTATGTTTCACGTATGATTTTGAGAGTGAAACTGACCATTGCGTTACGGTCCGCAATCGTGATACAACCAAACAAGAACGTATTGCTATTGATCAAATAGAACCGTACCTGATTGCATTATTGCAATAATAAAGGATTGTTTGTATGAGTAGTTCTCGCTTGGCGCATTTTTCTGCAGGGCGCGTTATTCTCTTTGCACTTTTTTGCACCATTTTAGTCGGCACTTTTTTATTATCACTACCCATAGCACGATTACGACCCATGTCATTCGTTGATTTGCTATTCACTTCAACATCGGCAACGTGCGTAACCGGACTATTTACGATTCCGCTTGAGCAATTTTCTTTTTTTGGCCATTGCGTTATTCTCGGGCTAATTCAAATTGGCGGGCTTGGCGTTATCACACTAACCCTCTTTATTCTTTCTTTATTTGTTAATTTAGGTCTTGCAACTCAATTAATGGCCAGCAAACTACTTGAGCTAGAATCGTGGAAGAATATACGCCATCTCCTTCTATTTATTGTATTAATAACAGTAGTAACTGAATTGATAGGCGCAATTTGCTTCTTTTGCACCTTTATAAAAATGTACACACCCGGCCATGCTGCCTTTTTATCGGTATTCCATTCGATATCATTCTTTTGTAATGCCGGCATTACGCTTTTTGGCAATAACCAACAAATCTACGCACACAACTATGCGCTTATAATTATTTCTACGGCGCTCATGCTCCTGGGTGGTCTGGGATTTGTTACTTTGTACGAACTATTTGAATATTTTACCCAATGGAATGGTACTAAACCTCATCATTTTTCCTTACAAAGCAAAGTCGTACTGTATGGCGCCTTGATAGGAATTAGTGTTACCGCATTACTGGTGTATTTCTTAGAACACAATCATGCCTTTATTTTAATGAGTCCTACAGAAAAGATACTTAGCAGCATCTTTCAAGCGGTCTCATTTAGAAGTACCGGACTATTAACGCTACCTATTGCTAACTTGCATTTGGCAACCCTCTTTTTAATTATGCTGGTAGGATTTATCGGTTCAGCCCCCGGATCAACCGGCAGCGGTATCCGAACAACTACCTTAGCTGTCTATTTAGGAGTAGTTAAAGCGGCAATTGAAGGGCATACCAATATCTATTTACTCCATCGCCGTATTGCCCGCGATCAGGTAAATAAGGCCATTGCTATCATCTCCTTAAGCGTCTTTTGGGTGGGCATTACTACCTTCTGTTTATTGATCATCGAACCAAACTGGCGCTTTTTAGAGGTGGTATTTGAAGCGATCTGCGCCTTTACTAACTTAGGCCTTTCAGCAGGGATTACGCCTTACCTCTCAACTTTAGGGAAAGTTTTGATTATACTGAGTATGATATTTGGCCGTATCGGCTCTCTAACGCTGATATTGGCACTCCGTAAAATCGCGATGCGTAAAGATGAAGCAAAACAGACGGAAATCATGTATCCAGAAGAACGGATCATGTTAAGCTAATTCGATATTTAGGAAAAAAATTTATGAAATTTGGCGTTATCGGCCTTGGCAGGTTTGGACACGATGTGGCAACCCTTTTGGCTGAAAATGGCATGGAAGTGTTAGCAGTTGATGATAATGAGTCGACTATTGCATCAATTAAAGATAATGTAACTCAAGCGGTGTGCATTCGCATCACCGATGAAGGATCATTGCGCAGCATCGGCATGGATGAGATGGACACGGTTATCGTGGCTATGGGTGAAAATATCGCACAATCGATTCTAATCACCGCCCTCCTTAAAAAACGGTTACAAATTAAAAAAGTAATTACCCGCGCAGTCAGCGAAATTCATAAAGAAATTCTCACGCTCGTGGGAGCCGATCAAGTAATCTTGCCTGAAAAAGAGGTCGGCATTCATTTAGCAGATCGCTTAAGCTCTCCGTTTATTGATCTGCTTCGCATTTCAAAGGATTTTTCAATTTCACAGTTAATTGCACCTAAAAAATTCGTAGGTAAAAAAGTAAAAGAGCTTGAGCTATACGAAGATTATCAGCTCTATTGCATTGGCTTGAAAAAAGGGGAAGATATCGTATCAATCGATCCAGAACATACGATTATGAGCACTGATCGATTGGTGTTTTCTGGTGATAAAGAGAATTTAGAGAAGATTGCTAAGTTATAATTATAAGCTTCGTTGAAATACAAAAGGCTAGAAATATCTTTCTAGCCTTTAATTTTTCGATCGCTGTAATACATCTCAAAATTTATTTTTTGATCATGTCACGTATTGCTGATGTTGTTACAGCTAAACCTGTAATACCAACAGCGCTCGTACAAATAAAACCACCAACTAAAGTACAAAAACCATCAATCATTTTTTTATCTAAAGCAGCCTTATCAAACCAACGAGTACCATTCTCAGTTACTCCGCCGACCACTCTTTTCTCAATAGTTTCTAATTTTTTAGTAAAAGAGTGTGCAATAAAACCCGATCCAATTAAACAACCAATGCCTGCAATTAATTTACGATTTACCGGATACGCAGCTACAGACTGTGTCCCGATCACTGTTATCAATAATAAACAGATAAGCTTTTTCATTGATATAACCTTCAATTAAAGATAAATATACTAATATTGCTCTATCATTTACTTGAAAATAGGCAATTAGAGCACCTATCCGGGTAAAAGTAGTTTAAAAAAGACAAGAGGCTAGAAAGTTATTTTTCTAGCCTCTAAATTTTTCGTCGTATTTGTGCTGCGACTAAATAGACTCAAAACGAATAACCGTCAATGATGCACGGCCGTTGTTTTGAACACTAACTTTTTTACGACGCTTGAAACGAAGAGCGATTGTTTTTTTGCCCTTCATTTGCTTAACGATAACTGCAGTGACGGGCTTGGTTAAGAATGGTTTGCCAATCTCAAAAGCATTGTCACCAGATTTGCGGAATAAAACTTCTGTAAATTCTAATTTTTTACCAGGCTCGCCTTCAATACGATCGATTGAAAGGGTCTTACCTTCAACTGCTTGGTATTGCTTTAAACCACGCTGAAAAATAGCGTATTTATCAAACGTTTTTATTGATATATTGTCGTTATTTTGTGCCATTTTCAAGAATCCTAATGATGATAATCATAATTTCTTTTAATTATAAGGTATTTTAACAGATATTGCCAGGGAGGTCTAGCAGGAATTATAGCAGGGACAAAACAGCCAGTAATTTCAAATTGAAAAAATTATTTGATTCTAATTGAAATAAATTTGCATTTATTATTAAATGGCGTAGATTCAAAAGTATATATATTAAATGGAGATTATTGTGTTATCTAATAAAATTACCTTTTCACTCTTATCGCTAGCATTTTTAA
>CAZPZX010000053.1:0-6050 GCA_964591235.1 uncultured Pseudomonadota bacterium | reverse complement strand
CTTTAGGGAAAACAGGTTATGCAACCGGCTATCACTTACACTGGGAAATGCGTGTGAACAATGTGCAAGTAGATCCGATGCAGTGGACTAAGTCAACGTTCTAAAACTCTTATAAAAAGGAGAGTAGTATGTTTCATGCGCAACGATTTTATTGGATTTTATTGCATACATCCATGAGACGATTATACACAATCACTATTGGCACCATAATTATTTGTTTTAGTATCTGGTTTTATTTTTGGTATATACCATTCAATCGTGCTATTCAAAAATTATCTGCAAGCTCAATTTCTCATTCAGTCGATGTGCATACGCAGGTAAATACTACTAATGAACATACTTTTGATCATGCACAACAATTATCGCGTGTTGCTGAATGCGCTGGTCAATCTGGTATTCAAATGAAACGCATGCATATGCAAAATGATTATAATATTAGTTTTGAGGGAAAAGGATCTATTGCACAGTTAATTTCTTTTTTTGAATTGCTTGAAAAAGAGCATCAATCTTTTCATTGTGTGCAAATGAATATGCATAAAGATTGCGCAGATTTATTTACTGTTCATATGCAGATTGCATAAAAAATATTTTAAAATAAAAGACCCTTCAACTAAGAAGCTGAAGGGTTAGGGGGGTGAACAATACGAAGAAGTATTGTTCATTAGGGACATTATTAATCAAGCTTAAATGATACTTGGCATGATCCTAGCAACCACCAAAAAAGTTGTCAAGAAAAAGTCAGGGATTGTATTTGTACGCAATTTTTATGTGCGCTAAATCAATGTACACGCTGATTTTCGAGGATCAAGTGGTTTATAGTTTTTGTTTATATGTTGTAAAAGTTGAACCGCAGAATAGTAACCTTGTTGTGCTAATCGATAAGTTTGTTCGTACAAGAAAATACGCAGTAATGTTACTGGATCATAGTTGTTTAGCAATTGTACAAACGCGGTTTGCAAACCAATTTCTGCTCCCTGAGCGGTTGCTTTAACAGCCCAATCGGGAGCTTTATATGAAGATGGTTGTTGTTTTTCAGTTGGTGTAATTGATGTTCCTTTTGAACATGTTAATAATTTTTCAACTAGTTCCATGGTGCCATCGATACCAATAGCTTGAGCCATTGCAAAGAAAGCATCTTGAGCTAATGATATATCTGTTGCATAACTAAGACCAATACATCCAACGGTAGCTGCAACACGAGCTGCAGTGGTTATGGTTTGATTTGGTGAAATATTTTTTAATAATTGTGTTGCTTGGTTACCTGATGCAAAGCCTGCCCCTGAAGCGCAAGAACCGATTATTGCAGGATTACACATATCGCATTTAAAAAGTAACAAATATCCTGTGCCGGCAGAAAGAGCCCACCAGGGAGTTTTTCCTGCAGCAAAAGAAATAAGGGTCGGTTGAGCGATTTCGCCTCCCGCTTTACCTATTTCTGTAACGACAGGTACTAAACCAGAGGGTTGATTTACCGGGTTAATGCCTGCGGCTGTAAACTGGCCAGTCTGATAAATAGGGCTGACAATGGTGCCTGCTTGAGGTTCCATGGCGACACCGGTACTAACCAGGCCTAAACTGATAAAAATAGCTAAAAATAGGTTAAATTTCATATAAGCCTCCATGCTATTAATGACAGTATACCATAAAAAGGGGCGGGTTGTCTTTAGTTGACAAATAGAAAATATTGATTCTTTCAGGTTCAAATTTCATTCTTAAAATAGCCCTCTTGAGAGCCCTAAAAATCGTTGAAAAAATGCTTTAAAATATGGTATTTTCAAGGTAAACAGGAGGTTTTATGAAAATTACTAAGATAGGCTTATTATCAGTTTTGATTATGGTCGGAACTATGGGTGCAATGGACAAGCCAAACCCAGAAGGAACCCCTGGTTATCCTTATCAATATCATTATGGTCAATATCCTTATAACCCCCCA
Organism: uncultured Pseudomonadota bacterium; assembly: GCA_964591235.1. Classification (GTDB taxonomy): domain Bacteria; phylum Babelota; class Babeliae; order Babelales; family Vermiphilaceae; genus BTUB01. The sequence goes on along the minus strand of CAZPZX010000053.1, from coordinate 4,117 downwards.
ATAGACTACTCTGGGGAACAGCCTTACGGCTATGTTTATTATCCCTATCAAGGCCAGCCAGCTGGATATACTAATCCTTATTATGGCCACCATAACCCTGCTGTGCCAATGTCCTATGCATATCCAACTCAGCCTTATTATGCAATGCCTGCAGAAGCTCAACCGGTAGCGGTTCCTGCAGCTGCATCTGTTAACGATCAAACGTCTCACGCTGGATCGGATAACGATGATGATATAACATCAATAACGAGCATGCAGCCATCAGCAGCAGTTAGCGATGTAATTACTGATCAAGAGCAAGAACATTTAGATAAGCTTGTAGATAATTTAAAAAAGATTACTGATGCAGTCTTAGGTGTGGCTGCCAGTTATGCCGGTGCGGGAGTAAACCTTGCAACATTGCAATTAGGGGAAGCGGCTGGAGAAGCAATTTTGGCAACTGCAGGAAACGTCAAGGATGCAGGGCAAATTGCATGGTGGCTAAGTAGAGCATCACATCATTTTGATGCATTATCAAAACCTGGTGTAAGTAAAGCGGCGCAAGTTGAGCGTGATAAATTAGCGCCAACACTCAAGGCTTTTAAGAAAAAGTTTAGTGGATCTCCTATTAAAGCAATCAAAAATAAGTTCTTTGAGAAAAAAGAAAAGAGCGATGATACACAAAAATAGTTAAGAGCTAAAGAGGCCTGTTATTACACAGGCCTCTTTTATTAATGTGTTCCAGCAATGAATTTTCTGATATGTTCGAATGATCGCGGATGCTCATCAAGCTCTTTGGATGTTGCACTTTCAATAATTTTTCCATTCTTCATTAAATGAATGGTGCAATTCAAACGTTCTAATAATGAAGTATCGTGCGTTGCTACCAGTACGATATAGCCATCATGCGCAAGTTCTTGAATAATCTTTGCAACATGAGCAGTCAGCAATGGATCGAGTGCAGAGGTTGGTTCATCAAGACAGATTACTTGTGGTTTTAATGCAAGCGTTCGCGCTAAAGCCAATCGCTGTTTTTGCCCGCCTGATAAATCAGATGGATAAGCTTTGGCTTTATCAGCTAGTCCATAATGTTCTAAAAGCTCTAGAGCAATCGCGTGTGCTTCCTTTGCTGTTTTGCCTAATGATTTTTCCAGTGCGAGCATTATATTTTGTTCGACACTTAAATGCTCAAAAAGATTAAAGTTTTGAAACACAAATCCAATCGTGTGTGTTTGATTTACCTTTTTTAAATCAAGCGGAACATTATTTAAGCTAAAGCTGCCATTATCAACCGATTCTAAATTGTTTAAAATGCGAAGCAATGTTGATTTGCCAACACCGGATGATCCAAGTAATACTGCAATTTCGCCTTTATTAACTTGTAAACTTACATCATTGAGAATCGTTTTATCATTATATTTTTTTGTTACATTTTTAATGTTTAGCATGTCGATTCATCCTTTGTTCAAGCCAATTAATGAATAATGAAAGAGATGTGGTGATAACTAAATAGATGCAGGCAACTGCAGCAAAAACGGTGAATGCATCGAAGGTGCGTCCACGAATAAAATTTCCTTCTTTGGTTAATTCAACCACGCCGATCACTGATGCTAAACTTGAATCTTTAACGAGCGTAATAAATTCATTTCCGAGCGCAGGGATTACGAGTCTAAATGCTTGAGGCAACACAATATAACGGGTGATATCCATATTGCTCATTCCCAATACGCGCCCTGCTTCAATTTGGCCTTTGCCAATAGATTTAATACCGGTACGAATAATTTGACTCACATATGCAGCGCTATTTAAACCGATAGCAATAACGGCAACCCAAAATGCCGGAAGTTTAATACCAAATTGTGGTAACACATAAAATGCAAATGTAATTTGAATAAGCATTGGGATGCCGCGAATGATGGTTACATAGAGGCTTACCAGCCAGCGGCTCAATTTGGATTTGCCAGTTTGGCCAAGCGCTAAGAGTGTTCCTAACATAATTCCAATGAATGTACTTAATCCTGCAATTTGCAAAGTGACCGTTGCCCCACGTATAAGAAGCGGCCATGAGTCCTGAATAAGTTTGAAATCTATCATAGATATCCTATAAAAATATTTTTATACTACTAGAGTAATTTAATAATCTTATTTTTTAAAGAATTCTTTATGAGCAGCAATTTCAAGCAATTAGTTCTTAATATTGTTAAGCAAATTCCTGCAGGCAAAACAATGACCTACGGACAGGTTGCGATAATGGCTGGTAAGCCGGGAGCTGCTCGTGCGGTCGGCATGATAATGAGTCGCAACCTAAATCCTGAAGTTCCCTGCCATCGCGTGATTCGTGCGGATGGAAAATTGGGCGGTTATAATAGGGGCGGTATTAAGCAAAAACAAAAGCTTCTCAAGCAAGAACAAGCGCTTTAATTTAATTTCCATTTCTTTTTAAGATTTTCAATAGTCCCATCTGCGAGCATCTCTTGGAGCGTTGCTTGAATTTGAAGAAGCAATTCAGGGTATTGTTTTGATACCGCAAGTGCATATTCATCTGAAGTTTCAGGAATTACTGACACTGAAAATTTTTGTGCGCCATAACTTTCAATAAGCGGCTTTACATTATTTTGTGCCGAAACTAATGCGTCAACACGATTGCTATCCAAAGCCATGAATGATTCTAGCGGGCTTGCAAAGCGAATGAGTTCTGGGCCTTTGATTTTTGCCATATAATAATCAGCAGTAAAGCCTTCATTTACCGCAACTAATTTTCCGGTTAATTGTTCGATTGTTTTTAGGGAAGTTTCTGCTTTAGTAACAATTAATAATGGATCGCCTTTTAAATACGGTGCAGTAAAGTCAACTTTCTGTGCACGTTCGGCCGTCGGGGTAATACCAGTAGCAATTACTTGAATTGATCCGGTTTGCAATGCAGGAATTAGCGCATCAAACGGCATATCTTGCCATTCAACCCTTTTGCCCAAACGTGACGCTACTTCATTGGCTAAATCAATATCAAACCCCGCTAAGGTGTTATTTTCCATGTAGCTAAAAGGGGCATATTCAGAGTTTGTACCCACAATTAATACATTTGCAGATTTAGACTGATTTTTGTATGGCTTATTTGCAAAATAGCGTGCAGCAAAAAAACTGCCAATAAGTGCTATGGTGATAACTAAAACGGTTTTATTCATAATTCCATTCATTACAGTAAAATTTTTGGATGGGTCGAATGCAAGTCTAACTGCTCTGGGTGGACAGTCAAGCAGATTAGTTAGAATATTAAAAAATTTCAAGCTGGAAATCCTTAAAAAGCCTTTATGTAAAGCTTAAAAAGGACTTTTTACATATTTACAAATTTTCTATTTGAAATTTATTGTTTCAATTAGATATACTTATATTAAAGATGGTTGATGGTAATCTTTTTAGAGAGTCCTATGATTCGTGGAATATTAAAAAAAACCTTTATAATATTGCTTTTTTTGCAAAGTGGTTGCCTTTTTGCGGGCGCTGTTATACGAATTGATCGTATCGACTTAAAAAATGGCAAAAAGATCATTTTGTTTGGAGAAAAACATAAAGGTCAACTAAACCCTGAATTACCAAATAATGAAGTATGTAATCGCCAATTTGCTCCATTTTTGAAACTGTTTGATTCATTTGTACGACAAAAACAAAATTATGCTTTATTCATTGAATATAATGATTGGTCACGTTCTAAAGACAGTGCAAGTGGTTTAATCTTTGGTATGCCTGGATGTGCGACAGCCTGGTTTGATAGATTTTACGAGGGCTTAAGAACGGGTAAACAGGACTGGCCTTTTATAGATACTGTTGTTAATTTTGATAAGCGTACCAAATTTGATGCGCTCACCCTTGAGATGTTTGGAACTCTGGTAAGCTTTCAAAAAGGATATCAAGAAAGTGGCTATGCACTTTTTAATGAGCGAAAAAATCATTTGACCGCTTCAGGCCCAATAGCTCCTTATTATAAAGAATGGAAAGAATTATTTAGTAAAATTCCCATTCAAGAATTTGAAAAAAGACTTGAGCAACATATGATACGCTTACAGGGGTTGCTCTCTCCCTCAGATTATCAAATATTGTTGAAATTAATAAATGTAAGAACTCTTTTGTTAGCTCAATATAT
>CAZPZX010000052.1:0-6709 GCA_964591235.1 uncultured Pseudomonadota bacterium | reverse complement strand
TGTTCGCTGCATGCCATGACTTTTATCTTGCTTGGTTATAATTTCATTAGCTTCAATCGGATGGGTAAAGCTTGGCCATCCAGTACCCGAATCATATTTGGTTAAGGAGCTAAATAATGGTTTTCCTGAGATACGATCAACATAAATGCCCGGTTTTTTATTATCGCAATATTCATTGGCAAACGGCGTTTCTGTTTTATTCTTTTGTGTTACTTCATATTGTAATTGAGTAAGCCGCGAACGAAGTTCTTTATCTGATGGTTTTTTGAATGTGCTTGATTGCTCCCATGTCTTTTTTAGAAATTCATCTCGTCCTGATCCGGCGCGATATGCCTTGTAGTGGGCGTTATTTTCTTGGGCATAATTTTGATGATATCCTTCGGCTTTATAAAAATTCGTGGCAGCCCTAATTTCGGTAACAATCGGCTTAGAGAAGCGATGAGATTTATTTAAAGCTTCTTTTGACGCAAAAGCTAATTCTTTTTGCTCTGATGTATGATAAAAGATGGCAGTTCGGTAATGAGCTCCTCGATCTACAAATTGGCCTGTTGCATCGGTTGGATCAATCTGTTTCCAAAAGGTATCTAGTAGCTGATGGTACGTTACTTTGGAGGGGTCATAGGTAATTTGGACCGCCTCTACATATCCTTTTTTGGAGTAATCTTGATAGGTAGGATTAGGTCCATTACCGTTTGCGTAACCGGAAAATATTTCAATAATCCCGGGCAATTGCCTGAATGGAGCTTCGATGCACCAAAAACAACCTCCGGCAAATGTCGCTTTTTGCGTAATCATGAGCTCTCCCTTTACTCTTTAATAGGCTTTATTCATACTGATTAGTAATACACAATTTATTTTATATAATGCAATGGCTGCGGCTTTATTGGGGACTTAATGAATATTAGAGTACTGTTTATTGGTGATGTTGTCGGCGCTCCTGGTCGTACCATGCTGCAAAAGCATCTTGCTCATATTCGTCAAAAATTTGCTATCGATGCAGTTATTGTAAACGGGGAAAACTCCGCTGATGGACGTGGCATCACGCCGCGCATTATGGAATCATTAAAACATATGAATGTTGATGTGGTCACTTCGGGTAACCATATCTGGGATAAAAAAGATATTATTCCTTACTTACAGAGTCACAATGATCTATTACGCCCCGCAAATTTTCCTGGTGAATGTCCGGGATCGGGTGTTGCTTTTATCAATGTAAAAGGGCATCAGCTGGCAGTAGTTAATCTGCAAGGCAGAGTCTTCATGAAGGAATTTGTAAGTTGTCCTTTCAAAACAATTGATTCATTGCTCACTTACGTCCATAGCAAAACTAAAATGGTCTTTATTGATTTTCATGCAGAAACAACGGCAGAAAAAGCCTGTTTAGGCTACTACGTTGATGGCCGTGCCAGCGTAGTTGTTGGAACGCATACACATGTGCAAACCTCGGATGAGCGGGTATTACCTAAAGGTACTGCCTTCATTACCGATGTTGGTATGGTGGGCGCACTCAATTCGAGTTTGGGTATGAAAACTGAACCAATTATTCATCAGATGATCAGTCAAATGCCAGTAAGATTTACTGTTGAGACTGACGGGCCGGTAGTATTAAGTGCAATATGGGTCGAGATTGATGCGCAAACGGGTAAAGCTATTAAAATTGAACGAATTTTAATGGTTGATGATCAGATTTCTATTGATGAAAAAGACTGAAAAATCATTATAAAAAAAAAGCGCACGGTAAAACGTGCGCTTTTTTTCTTTTAGAGATAAGCTTTTTGAAAATACCTTTTTTAAGAAAGTTTATCTATGTGGTTAATACTTCTTTTTTATCTATTGATGGCCAGCACCTTTACGATTGCTAAAACCGCTGTCTTTTATTTTAAACCAATTTATTTTATTGCTTTTAGAATGCTGCTTGCAGGAAGTTCTTTGCTTAGCTATTTTTATTTTTTAAAGCGCGATAAATTGCGTATTAAAGCAAAAGATATAAAACTATTTGCACTGATCATCATTTTCCATATCTATTTAGCTTATGTGCTTGAATTTTGGGCATTGCAGTTTATTAGTTCATCAAAAGTATGTCTCTTGTATAATCTATCCCCGTTTATTACCGCCGCTCTTTGTTATTTCCTTTATTCGCAAAAATTAACCAAACAGCAATGGATTGCGCTCATAATTGGTTTTGGGGGTATGTTGCCCGTTTTGGCTAGTTCTTCATATCAAGAAGCCTTTTTGTCTCATTTTGGCATATTTTCAACAGCCGAGCTGGCATTAATCCTAGCAGTTGGTTGCGCAGCCTATGGCTGGATTTTAATGAAAGAACTTATTACTGATCGGGGCTATACTCCTGGCATGATAAATGGCGTCGGCATGGTAGGTGGAGGGATTTTAGCCCTTATGACTGCTTTTATCTGGGAGGGCTATCAACCGCTCAATAATGGGGTAGTTCCTCAAGATTTGATTGGATTGTGGCTTTTGCCCTATCTGCAAGGGTGGACACCCATTTTAATGGGGGTAGGGTGCTTATTAACCTTAATAATAATTGCGAATATTATTGGGTATAATTTATATGGATATCTATTAACAACCTACTCTCCCACCTTTTTATCATTTGCGGGTTTTATAACCCCATTTTTCGCCGCTTTATTTGGTTGGGTTTTCCTATTCGAATTGCCATCAAGCCCGTTCTTTTTATCACTCGGGTTGACTATTGCAAGTTTATATCTGTTTTATAGAGATGAGATTATTGTTTAAAAAAAGATGAGGTCCAAGATTTACACCGTGGACCTCATGACTTATAAGCTCGATTAAGCCCAAAAGCTAAAGCTTGCGGATCTTTTCGACGCTTTTCTTTTAGCAGCTTTACGTCCGCCTTTTTTAGCTGACTTACGTTTAGCTGTTTTTCTCTTTGCAGTAGTTTTTCTTTTCGCGGTTTTTTTAGCTACGCGTTTTACTGCTTTACGTTTGGTTGCCATTGTTATTCTCCTTTTATTTAGGGCACAACCACTCTATTACTTCTAATTTCACTTTATACAAAGTCGGAATCCAAAAGCAATAGTTTTAGAGCATTTATTTTTCAATCGCGATTTTTATTTGAAATTTTTGTGATAATGATGATACTTTTTATTGCTGCCTTTTGCTTTATCTACGGGATATTTTTGCTTTAACGATTCTAATTTTTTGGTAATTGCATGACTGATATCTATGTTATGTAAATTGCAAAATGCTAGTGTCGCGATTAGTACATCGGCAATTTCAGTTGAAATCTGCTCTTTATCCTTTTCTAGAATCTCTTTTGATTCTTCTGAGCTTACAAATCTAAATGGTTCCATAAGTTCTGCGGCTTCAATAGCAATAGCCATGCTTAAATTTTTAGGAGAGTGAAATTGCTCCCATTCTCGTTCTGATACAAATTGATTTACTAAATTTTTTATGTCTTGGATTGAGTATTGAGAATCATTCATTGATGTGCCTTTTTACACGGTTTACAATATGATGGATAATATTTAGTTAAATCATCTGATGTGGGTTGATGTAATAATGGTATTCCTAAGCGTGCCAACTCTGGATCATAAGGAAGATTAAATTTTTGATAGAACGCATGGGTAACTTGTCTATAGAGTGATCCATGGCGATTGTGGTTAATAAGTTTTGCATGCTTGCCATCTTCAAAAATAACTAAATAAGTATTCTCATGGCCTGTATTTCGCAATTCATGATAAAGGTTAATCGAAGACCAAACAGGAACTAAACCATCTCGGGCTGAAGCAATAATTAAAATGGGCAGGTTTCTTTTAATCTTAGCAGCACAATCAATAGGACGAATGCCATGTGGCTTATATTTACAAAAAATAAAACTCATGAGCTTGCAACACCATCGTTTGATGCCGGGAATCCACGAAAATTTTGACTCATGGCAAACACTGGTAGCGATGCTATCAACACAATCAAATGGAGATTCTATGACAATGGCTTTTACCTGATCGGGATTATATAATCCCATAAAGTTTACAATTGTTGATGCGCCCCGTGAAACACCAATTAAAACGACATCATTATTAGTCTGAGTAACGGTTTGATTGAAAGCTTGCGATAGTCGTTCTATTTCATTTTCTTGCGCTAAACTGCTCTGTAATCGATTTACGCGCAATATGCCATGATTAACATCTGGGTAATCAAATGTTTCAATCGTCTGGTCTGGTGTTAAATCTTTATATCGAAAGGCTTGTTTATGAGAATCGGCAAGTCCATGTGAAAATAGATATATCATATTACCACCACTATTATTCAAAATTTTTCCAATGCTTACGCCGGGTAATAACAGTATAAAATATAACATCATCTGCATACTATTTCCTCTTATGTTTTTTATTAACGTTAGCATAACAGATTAATAAAATGCAGTTTAAAAAAAATTAAGCGCTAATGCCCATTCACTCTTAAATTATAGAAATTTTAAAAACTAAAATCGAGCATAAACTATAGAAAATAATATCTGGAAAAAGTTACACTCTTTTATTAGGGTTTAATAAAAAAAGGGACAGTATGAAAAACATATTTGTTTTAGTATTAATTATGAGCACCTTGAGTTATGCAAATGTATGGAACACGCCTGACTATGGCCAAACTCAAACAACCGTTCAGGGGCAACCGCGCACCGTGGTTAAAAGAGCTGTAGTTGAAGAAGAAGTATATCCTGTTTATCGCACAAGCCACTATCATCCGGGCAGACCGGTAACTACTGCAGTTGAGGGGGCAGCAAATACCGTTGATGCAGCAGCACAAGGTGTATCAAACATCGTACATTCAGATAGGCCGGTAAGATCAGCGGTTGATGGAGCAGTAGATACTGCTGATGCAGCCGTTGAAGGGGCAGCAAACGTGGTGAGATCTCTATTTAATTAAGAAGTAATAACAAGGCTCAGAGTTTCTCCTGAGCCTTTTCTATACATTTTTTTTCGCCCATAGTATGCTATTTCTCGTATTTATGTTCCTTAAGTTAAAGGTTTAAACTAATGAGCGAAAAGCTTCCAGACATCAATCAACAGTTTGCAGAGTGGTATCAAGAGATTGTTCACCAAGCGGAATTGGCTGATCATGCCCCCGTGCGTGGATGTATGGTTGTTCGCCCGTATGGATATGCTTTATGGGAACATATAAAAGATCGTTTAGATAAGCGCATTAAGGAAACTGGGCATTTAAATGCCGCATTTCCTTTACTCATTCCTGAATCATTTTTAAAACGCGAAGCTGAACATGTTGAAGGCTTTGCGCCTGAACTAGCAGTGGTAACTCATGCTGGCGGCAAAGAGTTAGAAGAACCATTGGTGGTGCGCCCAACTTCAGAGACTATAATTCACTATATGTTTGCGCAGTGGCTTAAGTCATATCGCGATTTACCATTACTCATTAATCAGTGGGCAAACGTTGTACGTTGGGAACTCAGGCCGCGTCCTTTTTTAAGAACAACTGAGTTTTTCTGGCAAGAAGGACATACGGCACATGAAACGGAGCAAGAAGCCCATAAAGAAGCGTTATTAATGCTTAATGAGTATATCGATTTAGCTCAAAATTGGTTGGCTATTCCCGTAATTGCCGGTGTTAAATCAGATAAAGAAAAATTTCCCGGTGCCGTTAAGACCTATACTTTCGAAGGCATAATGCAGGATGGAAAAGCTTTACAAATGGGAACATCTCATTTACTTTCACAAAGTTTTGCAAAATCGTTTGATATGAAATTTCAAGATCGTAATGGTGGATTATCTTATCCTTACTTGACCAGCTGGGGAGCTACCACTCGTTTAGTTGGTGCAGTTGTGATGGTACATGGAGATCAGAAAGGACTCGCTCTTCCTCCACGTATTGCTCCAATTCAAGTGGTCATTATACCGATCTTGAAAAAAGGCGAAGAAAAGACCGTATTAGATGCAGCACAAAAAATTAAAGATTCACTCAAAAATGTTCGTGTGCATATTGATGCTGATGATCAAAAAACGCCGGGCGCTAAATTCTATCATTGGGAAATGAAAGGCGTTCCGTTACGCGTAGAAATCGGACCGCGCGATTTAGCGCAGTCGCAAATAATTGTTACCGATCGAGTAACTGGCACTAAAAAAACAATAGCGTTAGATGTCGTCGCACAGACATTGCCACAAATGCTAGAAGAGATTCAGCATTATATGTTTAACCGTGCCAAAGAGCAACAAAAATCATTATGGCATAAAGCGGCAAAGCTCGCTGATTTTGGGCCGATTCTTGATAAAAATAATGGTGCTTATCAAACCGGATGGTGCGGAAAACGCTCATGCGAAGATATATTAAGAGAATACAAAGCAACAACTCGTTGTCTTCTTGAAAATGAAAAAACATTTGAATATTGCTTTAATTGCGATGATCTTAGCAGAACAGATGTAATTGTCGCTAAATCATACTAAGGAATAACACATGAAAAAAAAGGTTTTGCTAGTAATCGGCTTGAGTTTAAATATGCTCACTTTTGCGGCGAATGAATTATGGTTGAATGAATTATGGTTTAATCGACTACTTATGATTGGTCTTATTGTTGATCAGGTTCGACCGGACGAAGTAAGAAATAACCATGATCAGGGTAGACGGCACGCAGTAAGAAATAACAATCTTTTATTGTTACAACCTATGCAGGCACAACATATTTATGCACATGATGCGGATCAAAAGTATAAAACATTAA
>CAZPZX010000051.1:0-6901 GCA_964591235.1 uncultured Pseudomonadota bacterium | reverse complement strand
AAAATCTAAAAGAGGTAGCTCTACTCCAAGAGGAATTTGCTCGATTCCAAGCAAATAGCACTCAAAGACAAAAATGATCGGGCACGAAGATTTCCAACATTCATTAAATAGCTTAAAGTGAATACTCTAAGAGGATTTTTTAAGCATTCATTTGACAAATGTCCAAAAGACCGTAATCTTAGAGTACTTTATCACACTCTTTGAATGTAAATCGCGGGGTAGAGCAGCCTGGTAGCTCGTTGGGCTCATAACCCAAAGGTCGCTGGTTCAAATCCAGCCCCCGCAACCAAATTGTCCGTTTACGGACCGACTGGACTCTCAAGATGACGATAAGTTATCAACCGCACGAGAAGACTGTCCACCTCGACATCTATATGACTATTTTTTATATATTTCACTAATACATAGAACTACGTTGAGCAGGGCAGCACTCTCTGTTTATTCTTTTCTCTTTACCTGCCCAATTTGTTCGTATAGCTTCTGTAGTTGAATAACTATAGGAGAACTACTATGATCTATTTCCTTTTTTTAATAGCACTCGGTTTTTCTAATTTTTTAGCTGCTCAGCAGCATGATTCTCACACGCTCATAAGTATGGTAAGTCATCTGTCGCAAAGTTTATCCCAAAAAAGTTCAGATTATCTGATTCAAGCGTGGGAACTTTACAAAGCAAAGAATCCAGACACTCCGGGACAGCTGGGCAATTGCCTGGATTTTACTGTTACATTAAGTGAAGCGGTCAAAAAGGCGATTGAGGAATGTGAAAATCATGAAAAAACAAAGCCTAACAAAATCACGTATGAATACACCAGTAAACTGCTTGCTCTTGAAGAAACCAAGAATGCTATTTATTGGGCATATAATTTAGATCTTCTCATGCGCGTTGTTACCATAAATGATGCATGCAAGCCAAAACAATATACCATCGTAAATCGCTAAGTTCAGACCAATTGCCTTTACTTGATCCAATCAATGGTGTACCTTTTAAAAAATTTCAATAGAAAAGGAACATCATGAAATTTTACATCAAAAGCGTATTGTGGGTAGCTTTGAGTGGTTGCCTTATGCAGGCAAATGCTATGGACCCTGAAGAAGCAAATAAACAATTACTGTTTTTAGCTATTGCAGGCACAAACGATAGCTCCATTCCTTTAGGCTCATCACCTGGCCCGCGTCAAGTTCATGCTCATGAAAAAATGGGAAAATCCATTAGCCCTGAAGGAAGCACTGATGATGTTAATTCATCACAATTACATAAAAAAATTAACTTGGCACAGTTTCATGAGCTGTTTCAAAATTCTATCCATGTTATTGGCACAGCATTGCATCAGGCGAGCAGCGAAAATAGTTGTATTGCTGACATTTTAAAAGATCACATACAAGCAGAAAAAAAGCTTTTTAATGAACAGAAAAACAAAAGCACGCAAACCGGCCTTACCTATAAGGAAGAAGATGAACTAAAAGCTTCTTTGCAAGAAACATCGTTTGAAATTAAAGCAACTCAGTTAGCACTGTATGCGTGTCAATTACTAGCAACCAAAGAAGACACTAAATAAAGGCTTTTTTCAATCACAGTTCTAGATACGATCCTGCAACTTCAGTAATCCGCTCTTGCAAAAGATAGGTAGCAATGCATACCCAACCCATAAGAGCAAGAACTACTGCTCCACAATTTTTTAATCTATCTCGCTTTGCTTGCTGCACGCGTAGTGCTTTTTGCGCGACCCACTCGGGAGCTTTTCTATCGAGCAATGCCTTATACTCATTTGCTGGCATTAAGGGACGATTAAAAAAAGGCTTGATTACTTTCTCATTTATTTGATGGTTATCAGCGTTTGCAAACCATACGCGATATTCTTCCGGTGACAGGAGAGCAAGCTCTTTTTGCATCGGATGCGTACAAGAAACAAATAAAAGTACTATTGAAAATCTGAACATCATTGTTTATTTTTTAAAAATGCATGTGCTTTGGTCAAAATATCTTGCGCATTTACATAGGTTAATTTTTTACAAGCATCTTCATAAGGAAGCCATTCATACCCTTGATGCTCACGAGATAGTACTACTTTTTGCTGATCGGTCTGACCAACAAAAAAAGTCACCGTCTTTTTTATATGCTTACCGCGCTCACGAAATCGATAATCGAGTGATTCTTGAAATCCGGCAATGATTGTTGCTTTTAGTTGAGTCTCTTCAAACAGTTCACGATGAGCTGCTTGCTCCATCGTTTCACCCGCTTCAAGTTTACCTTTGGGTAAATCCCAATGTCCGCTCAAATAATGAAGCACAAGATAAAGTATCTCTTTATCTTTTTTTATAAACGTTATAATCCCGGCCGATTGCTGTTCAATCATTGCTCACCTACGATGCATGGTTTAAGATTTTCAATCATTCAAGAAAGTATAAGCGGACATTCATCGTGTTACGCGCCAGGTATAACAATAGTCCTGCCGCTAAGCACAATGGGCCTACCCACATCCAAAAGCCTATCTTATTCAAAAAGAAAAAGACAATAGCAGGAGCAAACCATGTACTAATGATAGCTGTTATAGCATTATAGGCAACTAAAAAGAGCCCTCCTACTACGCCAACCTGGACTATATAACCAAGTACAAACTTCCAAAAATGGTTTATATAGCCATGAAAACCATAACGCAAACGTAAAAACCAGAGCAAGAGTATCGTCTGGATCGCCCCTGAAATGGTGGTAGCCAGTGCCAACCCAAAGGCCCCAAGGCTATTAATAAACATAAAGTTAAAGGCTATATTTGCCAGTGTAGCAATAACAGAAACAACACTCGGAACTAATGTCTGGTGCATTGCATAAAAGATGTTTAGAACCACTTTATTAAACGAGAAGAAAAAGAGGCCAATAGCAAAGGCAATTAATATAGTGCCCGCCTCTTGCGCATGTGCCATCGTGAATTTTTCAGAGACAAATAAGGTTATAAAAATCTTTTGAGCAAAAAAGATCATCGCCAACATACATGGCAATGTTACCCAAAAGACCAGTTTTGCCGACTCATATAAATAAAAGTTTAAACGCTTGGGCGCATAGGTGCTCAAGCGGGAAAAGTGCGGCAGTAGAATGGTAGAAAATGCAACCGCGAACACTCCCAAGGGAATACCGATAAATTTATTTGCATAGGTAATTAAAGAGACCGATCCTTCAGGCAAAAACGATCCAAACTGAGTATCAACAAATAAACTGATCTCCATCACACTCATACTAATAGCGCATAAGAAAAACTTAACTAAGATCGAGTTAAATGAACGCCAGGTCTCTTTATTAATCGGACCAAAAGAGAGTTTTAGCGAAAGATAAGTTAACAAATGTTGTAAGAATTGAACAAGCCCACCCAATAAAATAAAGTAGCACAAATATTCAATCGGCAATTGCAACCACCAGCATATAATAAGTCCAGCTATAAAAAATATGTTTAGTAAAATTGGTCCAAATGCCGGAACAAAAAAATGCCCAATCGCTTGCAAGCCACCGGCAAGTAAAGCGCTACTTGAGATAAAAAATATAAACGGCATTAAAATACGCAATAAAGGCACCGTTATATTAACGAGCTCTGTACTAAAACCCGGCGCTGCAAACCGAACGACTGCCGGCGCAAAGATCATCACGATCCCACACAAAATAAGCAGTGCGCCTTCAAATAAAACAAATGCGAGTGACATTAAACTAAATGCATCATGCTCTTTTTTTCGCAGTGCCGTAATATAAGAAGGTATGAATGCTGCAGAAAGCGCACCTTCTGCAAATATTTTACGTAATGAATTAGGCAATTTATAGGCGGTAATAAATGCATCTGATGCGGCACCAACTCCTAAAAATTTAATCATTAATAAATCTCTAATGATTCCTAACACCCGACTCATGAGCGTTGAGCCACCAATTTGAATTGTCTTTTTTAAAATCGATTTACGATGCAATACTTGTGACATATTACCCCTTTAGGATGCGAGCAGGATTACCCGTTAATCGTCTTTCGCAACTGAGACACATAAGCTGCTGAGCAGTCCATCTCAAAAAATCTTTATCGTCGCCAAACAATCTAACAAACTGATTTCTATAGCTAGCAATGAAGGCTGTTTTGCTATCTTCAAGGTTCCCCGCATTAAGATTCTGAAGCGCTAAAAATGGGGTAACTTTCCATAGTGCCGGAACAAATATAAATGCATCCCATGGTAAATTTTGTTCCATCGCGCAACTGATGGTTGCCATACTAAATGCCGCACTAAAAAAAAAGCGCATAATAATTTTCATACAATTCTTTCACATTCTAAATTATAGTTTATGGAAGTATAAAAGCAGTATAAGGGAATTTTCTTGTCTTTAATATAATAAAGCAGTATGAATAAATAAACTTAGGATAGGAACCGTATGAAATATATTTTATATATTTTAGCACTAATTATTGTGTGTCACTCACTATCTGCTATGGAAAAGCCACCGACAAGAAAAGCTCAGGAAGCCACGGTCGATGATCAGGTTCAGCAGATACATGAAAAAGTACAATCTGTGCGGTTGCTACAAACACAGGATATTAATCTGATTGCGGCACGCATAAATGCAGAATTTTATACAACCGGTATTAATTATGAAAATCCATCTGCATCAATTTTAGAAGCGCAACAAAAAAAAGCTCCTACGTTTAATTTAGAAATTGAGGATATTCTTGATAAACGAATAAAAGAACACACCGGACAAATGCAGGAGCTATTACGGCGTTTTTGCGAATGCCAAGACCGTCTAGAAGATTTGAGTGAACAGATTAAAAAGAAACCAACGCTCATAGATTCTTTAGCAGAAAAAGGTGCTCTTATAAGTGCAGAGCAAGCAGCACATGAAATGATGAAAAGGGCGGCAGAACTGACTTATTTTTGGAGCGTACTTCATGATAGATATGAAAAAGGCTATAAACAAAAGAGCATAGGTGTAGTTGATCAAAGGGATCATTAAAGAACTATTTAATCAGACTTTTGAAGTTTTTCCCATTCTTTCATGCATTCATCTCTTTGGCGCTGCAATGATTTTAAATCATTTTCAGCTTTTTTAAATGCATCGGTACCAAAAGTTAAACTTGCAAATGAAAGCTCTTTATCTTTTATTTTTTCTTCAAAATAATCAATCTTTTTTTCAAGCGAACGAAGCTTTTTCTGAGTTTCAAAATTATTTTTTGAAGCATTTTCTGACTCAACATGAGAACCGATTTTTTTATTAAGAGTATCTGATTGCTCTTGATTCATCTGCTTTTTGTAGTACAAGAACTCATCATAGTTACCGATAAAGCTGATGATTCCCGTTGGGGTCAATTCAATAACCCGAGTTGCCAAATCATTTAAAAAGGCGCGATCGTGAGAAACGAAAATAATCGTTCCCTCATACTTGCGTAACGCTTCAAGAAGAACCTTTTTAGATTCGATATCAAGGTGGTTAGTTGGCTCGTCAAGAAGCAGTAAATTGGTTTGTTGCAGCAATACCTTAACCATACCAACACGGTTTTTCTCACCACCACTTAAAACTTCAACCTTTTTATGAACATCATCGCCGGTAAATAAAAACGCTCCCAAGAACGAACGAACTAAACTGGTGGTTACGCGTGGTGGAACATTATTTTCAATATTTTCTAAAATAGTCTTTTTTGCGTCTAAGGCCGCATTTTGGTCTTGATCAAAAAGAGTATAGGTTACATTTGATCCAAAATTTACTTTGCCCTGCTGAATCGGAAGTGTCCCTTTAATGATATTGAGCAAAGTTGATTTACCCACACCGTTTCCGGCAACAAGAGCTACCTTTTGTCCACGCTCAACTTCAAAATTTACATTTTTAAAGAGCTGTTTATCGCCAAATGAAAATCCAAGATCTTCAACTTTTAAAACAATAGTTCCTGACCGACCTATAGGTGGAAAATGAAAATTAATGGTACGAGGACCGGGTGGTAATTCTATACGTTCAATTTTATCTAATTGCTTGATCCAGCTTTGCGCCTGTTTTGCACGCGAAGCACTCGCTTTAAAACGAGCAATATTCTCTTCTTTTTGTTTAATCTCTTTTTGTTGTTGAATATATGCTGATTCAAGTAATGCCAAACTATGCTCTTTTTGCACTTGATAGGTGCTAAAATTACCTTGATAGAAGGTCGCTTTGCCGCGTTCTAACTCAAGAATTTGTTTGCATAATCTATCTAAAAAGTAGCGTTCATGGCACACAAGCATAAATCCAAAAGGCGCTTCTTGCAAAAACTCTAAAAACCAATCTTTTGCAAAGATATCCAAGTGGTTAGTCGGCTCGTCGAATAAGTAAAAGTCTGCTTTTTGTAAGAGTAATTTTGCCAAAACGATTCTCATACGCCAGCCAATACTCAGCGTTGCAACCGGCTTATCTAAATCATCAGCTTTAAACCCGAGACCTAAGAGCATTCTTTTGCATTCTGCGCGGCATGAATCAGGATTGAATTCTGAAAGGTCACTGCAATACTGAGCATAATCCTCAAGCTCTTGCTCGGTAGGATCGTCTTGCAAACGCTCTTCAAGTGCTTTCAGTTTCTCATTGAGCTTAATCAGCTGATCAAAAGCTGTCATAGTCTCATCTATGATGGACAATGCAGATGCCAAGACAATTTCTTGGGACAAATAGGCGATTTTTTTACTTTTATTAATAGTAATTGAACCACTATCAAGTGGTTGAATGCCGACGATTGCTTCAAGTAATGTTGATTTACCTGAACCGTTAGCGCCGATAAGGCCAATACGCTGGTCTTGATTAATATCAAAAGATATATCATCAAAGAGAGCTCGAGTACCAAAGGATAAAGAAATAGAATGTGCTTGAATCATAGTACTCTTAATATACGCTATCTTTGCTTGACCAGCAAGCCATTTTCAAGCA
>CAZPZX010000050.1:0-7114 GCA_964591235.1 uncultured Pseudomonadota bacterium | reverse complement strand
AAGCACAACCTATATTGTCATCGTTTTTTAAAGTTATTGCTGCGCGTAAGTCTTTGTTTGCATACGCAAGCCAACTGGCGCTGTTATTAGTTGCAGAAAATAATGAACTGACGCAAAAAACTACCGACAATAAAACAGTATTAAAATAACGATTCATGATTCCTCCATTTAGTAGTTAATAAGAACGTTATATATACTCCAATTTATTTGCCAAGAGCTTATTTGTCAACCGAAGTTCGTCCATCATATATTTTCAATTATACATTATTTAATCACGTTTTAAACAAGATTGGTTTGTGCCTTTAGTATCTCATATGCTAATGGATAAATATTGCTTCCTTGAATATTGCTTAAAATAATGACAAATATTTTGTGATTCGGATTATATAAGTAAATACTTTCATATCCATTTATTTTACCGGTATGGACGTACACTAACATACCTTCACTGGTATCTTTGTATACCCCATACCCTATACTTAGGTTATCTTCGACTGAAAAATAATCTGAGGTCATTTTGGTAACCAATTCTTTTGAAATAATTTTGCCCTCATATAATGCAGATAGCCAAGAATAAAGATTTCCTGCAGAAGCAATAATTGAAGCTTCTGAAAATGCAGTTGAAAGATTTACTAATCCTGCAGGTTCTATTTTTTTAGTTTTAGAATCGTAATTATATCCTTTGCTCAGCGCAGGATCTTCTTTTTGGATAGCAGATAATAATTGTTTATCTGGTGCATAGATGTCTTTTAAATCAAGTGGATCAAAAAAGTTTTCTTTTAAAAAATTAGAATAACTCTTTTTTGAAACTTCTTCGATAATGGCGCCTAAGAGATTATATCCACTGCCGCTATATTCGTATTTATCTCCTGCAGTAAATTTCACCGGATGATAAGAGAAAAATTGCACTAGTTCTGCTACGCTTCGCGGTTGGCTATAAAAATCGGAAAATTCTGGTAATGTCACATACTCGGGCAAGCCAGAACTGTGCGTTAACAAATGATGAATGGTTATCTTATTTGCCCATGCCGGAACTTCTTCATTTTTCCAGAAACTGCTTTTTTGAGTTAAATAGGCGGAAACAGGTTTGTTAAGATCGATTAGTTTTTTATCTACTAATAATAAGATTGCGGCCGCTGTAATTTGTTTAGTTATAGATGCTAACAAAAACTTACTATCATGAGTATTGCTATAATTTTTACAATAATCTGCATTACCAAACGCTTTATAATAGATGATTGTATCGTCATGAGCAGCTAAAATAACTCCTGACAAGGGATGCCTCTGACGAAAGACATTAATAACATGGTCTATTGGTTCTTTTCTGGTTATTAAATAATAGATTATGGCATTTGTTATGATGAAAAAGCAGAAAAAAATAGTCATTTTTTTCATTTTTTGATCCCCACAATTTTAAAATATTTTTATTATATTAAACAAAATCCCCCACTTATCGTGAGGGATTAAAGTTTTTAGTTATAATAAACGGTATGTTTTTTAACAAGCTTTGATTTATACGCAACCTCAATAGTTGTGATCAAAATTATTGTGCTTTTTTCCAAGCGGTTTTGATAACAGGATTCTTTTGGTAACCTTTTGATGCTTCAATTTTTGCCGCTTCCTGTCGTTGTCTTTCTTCATTGCGTAAATCTACTAAACGTAATGCAGAGATCTGATCAAAACAGGTGCTTATGTCTGTTGGAGCAATTGGGAAAGCTCTTCCGGTATTGAGAGTTATAGTTCCCATAATATGTATAAGTCTGCCGCTAATTATACAATACTCTCTTTGAACCTCTATAAGACCTGTTACGCCTGAATAAGAGGCATTATTGACTTGGCAATTAACAGTTCTGGTATTTTTTTGTAGATCGGTTTTTTCGGTCCAGTTTACCAGGCAGGTGTTTCTTTGGTGATTCATGGCGATTAGAGAAACTGGTGCGCATAAAATGGACAAGATTAAGCCTAAAAGGGAATATTTCATAAAATGCTCTATTTGATGCTAAACTGTTATAAAATGGTATACTAAAACTGTTACTTTAAGTTTTTCAAAAGATGTATTGAATAATATGAACTATTGGCATGAAAAAATCAAGATAGGAAATCTATCCTTTCCTCGTTTTATTGGTGGTCCTTTAGATGGGATAACTGACTCTCCATTCAGAAAACTGGTTAGAGAATTTTCTCAAGAGGAACTTCTTTATTCAGAAATGCGCCATACCGGGAGCGTAGCGAATGAAAAGGGCGGAATTAAAGCCTTAGATTTTGAAGCTTTGGAGCGTCCCTTAAATTTTCAATTCGCAGCAAATAAGATTGATTTTATTGCTCCGGCGGTAGAAAAAGTCTTGGCCAAAGGGGTTGATATGATCGACTTAAACGTCGGTTGCCCGGCCAGTAACGTGATAGGTTCCGGATCAGGTTCGGCGCTTATGGCCGATTTGCCACGCCTTACTTTGATTCTTAAAGAGTTTCGTCGGTTAGTTCCTATTCCTTTTACCGTTAAGATTCGTGCTGGCTTTAAATGTCAGAATGCGGTTGAAGTGGCGCAATTGATTCAAGATTGTGGAGCCGATGCTATTGCAATTCACCCACGCTTACAGTCTCAGAAATTTGAAGGTCGTCCTGATTATAATCTCGTTGCTCAAGTTAAAAAAACGGTCTCTATTCCGGTGATTGTTTCGGGTAACGTTATTAACTGGACCACTGCTAAAATGGCCTATGAACAAACAGGGGTCGATGGCTTTTTAATTGGCCGCGGTATTTGGGGCAAACCCTGGAAGTTGCAAGAATTGCGGGCTCATTCTCAAGGCCAGCCCTATCAGCTAACAACTGAACAGGTAATCCGATATGCCATCCGACATTTTGATAATATGATTGAATACTATGGCCCCCATGGATTATTTAATTTTCGCAAGCACGTTCCGTTCTATATCCGGGGATTACCCGATGCTTCTCTTGTACGCCAAAAATTGGTAACTTCAACATCGGTTGATCAAGTAAAAGATACCTTTTATTCCATGATAGGATAAAAACGTGTTAAAAAAGCGGTATAGAAGCATAGTTTTAGTAAGTGTCAGTTGTTGTTTAATTGTATTTGTAGCTCATCGCGTGATCTTTTTTAGATCCGGCGCTTTTGAGCAATATTCCTCCTATTTAGTTTATCCTCTTTTAGTGGTGCAAAATTCAGTAGTTGCGCCGGTCAAAGGATTCTTTGAAAAAAGAAAGTCAGTTTCTGAGTTAGAAAATCAGCTTAAAGATTTGCAACTAGAGCGAGATACTATTCTCGCGCAGAATATTGAGTTGCAGGGTATGATCAGTTTCGCTCAAGATACGCAAGAATTGCTTGAATATAAAGAACGTTATGAATCTCGTAATGCCTCGCTTGCGCAAGTCCTGGTAAAAAATTTCTCTGAACAGGCTCACTATTTTTTAATCGATAAAGGTTCGCGTGCCGGTATCCAAAAAGATATGGCAGTAGTGCATAAAAATGTGTTAATAGGGAAAATCGCTGAAGTATACCCCTATTACAGCAAAGTCGTTTTAGTGACGGATCAATCGTGTAAAGTGGCAGCATTTTGTTCTAATAGTAAAGCAACCGGAATCTATCAAGGCGCTAATGAAGCATGGAGCGCACATTTAAATCATGTCAGTCATTTGTCACAATTGGAAGCCGGTGAAATGATCTTATCGAGTGGTGATGGTCTTATTTTTCCGCGCGGGTTTGGTTTAGGAAAAGTAAAATCTTTTCAACCGCAAGGGTTGTTTTATGATGTTACTATTGAACCCTTGCTTGATCTTCGGGCGCTTTCATATTGTTACGTGGTAACTAAGCAGGATGATAAAGTTACTGCATAACCTATTAAAAGGAAAAGATAATGAAAAAGCTATCTAATTGTTTTTTTCAATTATTTGCATTTGCGGCACTAACAGTTACTGGTTCAGTTTATGCTAACGTCGTTTGGCCGGCATTAATTGTAGCAGGGGCAATCTGGTCTACCTGGTTTGTCATTATTGTTTCAATTATTGTTGAGGCATTTGTTTTAAAACATTTTATACCCGCGCTCACATATGGAAAAGCATTTATTGTTTCTTTAATAGGAAACCTTGCATCTGCAGTGATTGGGACAATAGTTACCACAATTGGAATGCTTGGCTGGCATTATGTGTTTGATTCACTGATGGGTGGCACCTTTAACCCGGTCAATCAATTAGTAACCATGGCAGTTATGTTTATTGGTAGCAGTTTGATCGAATATATTTCGATTCGTTTATTTTTTGGATATAAATCTAAACAATTATGGGTTGCCATTTTAGTGGGTAATATCATTACTTATTTATTAGTAATCGTATTAAGGTCTGTGAATTTTACG
The DNA here is from genome assembly GCA_964591235.1 of uncultured Pseudomonadota bacterium. Lineage (GTDB taxonomy): Bacteria > Babelota > Babeliae > Babelales > Vermiphilaceae > BTUB01. The sequence goes on along the minus strand of CAZPZX010000050.1, from coordinate 2,747 downwards.
TTATAATTTAAACTAATATTATTTTTAAATCATTATGGGGGCAAAATGGTAAAACGTCGCAGTATTAATCCACAACTTGATGGCCCTTTGCTCGATACGATTAAAGTTACTTTTAGTGATTCAACTGATTTTGCTCAATATCCGTTTAGCTTACCCATTATTAAAAATTTAACCCAGATTGAATTTCCTACTCAGGTTACTTTTTTTGTGGGAGAAAATGGTACGGGAAAATCGACCATTTTAGAGGCTATAGCTTTTAAAGCCGGCTTAGGCTCTGAGGGTGGAAGTAAAAACATTTCATTTAAAACGGGATCAGAAACTATTTATTCAGGAATTACTGATCTTTCTGAATATTTTAGGCTTTCTTGGCGCGTAAAACCCAAAGATAGTTATTTTTTTAGAGCTGAAAGTTTTTTTAACGTTGCTAATTATATTGATTATTTGGCACGCGAATGTGGCGGGCCTGAAAAAGCTTTCGCTCCTTATGGAGGTAAATCGCTTCATGAACAATCTCATGGGGAAAGTTTTTTAGCATTCTTTAAAAATCGGGTAGGAAGCAGTGGTTTTTATATCTTTGATGAGCCTGAGGCGGCTCTATCGCCGCAACGACAATTATCTTTGTTGGTGATTATCAATCAAATGTGCAAACAATCCACCGCCCAATTTATTATCGCAACTCATTCACCGATTTTATTAGCATATCCGGGTGCCACGATTTATTCTTGTGATGGCGACAGATTGCAAAAAGTCTCTTATAAAGAGACTGAGCATTATCAGATTACTAAACGATTTTTAGATAATCCTGATCAGTTTATGCATCATTTATTTCAAGAGGAAGAGTAATGAAAAAAATATCGTATTTAATACTCAGTTTACGGGTAATGTCACTATTCGCTATGGATAAATCGTTAAGTGAAGACGCGCTCAAATTTATTCACAGTAAAATCCGTGCAGTAAATAAACAGATGTGTCCCGATGAAAATCAAATAGACTTTTCTCAAATCAATAAGGTTGATCCTATTGATGGATCAACTCCCATTTTAAGGCAGTTAATCAGCTTTTGGCCCCCATGCTCGGGTGATCCACGGGTTATTGAATACTTAATAAGTAATGGTGCTCGTGCTGATGTAAAAGATGCCAATGGCAATAGTTCTATCATGTACGCAATAAATGGTGGTAACTTTGATGCGATTCCTCTTTTGCAAAAACATAATGGGCACATGCCCGTGTGGGATACATCACCCGTAACCGTTCCACCTTTAATTTCATGTATTGTAAAGTTATATCAGAGATTGGATGTTGAACATCAGCTGTGTAATACCTATGAAAAACGGATTAGGGATGTGTATGATGCAGCAACTCGAGTAGTGCATGATCTTATTAAAGCCGGCAATTCACCCGATCAAAAAGATAACACGGGTAAAACAGCACTCATGCTTGCGGCTGAACATGCGTTTGACGGCATTATTAAACAGTTGCTTGATGCTCAGGCTGATAAAACGGTAATTCATGAAGGTAAGCGTGCTATTGATTTAGTTCCGGACTTACCATCATTTTGTTATGTCACTGATCCTGCCAAATGTCGAGAATATTTATTAAAGTCCTAATTTTTTAAGTAACCATTCCTGTGCTGCAATAACAATACTTTTTTGTTCAACAACCGGTTTGAGAATTTTGCCGGCATCAGCAAGTAAGTGTTTTAATTTTGTTTCAGAATGATTGATAGTCTGATTAATGGTATCAAGATTAATCGGCTCAGTATGCTTTTCGAGTTCTAAATGAATTGCACTACCTAAGATTTTGCTGGTGGTATCGATCTCTTCCACGATAGCTTTTATACGATTACCCTCATTGCCAGCGATCTGTGCTATCAAAGGGTACACATCTTTTTTTAAACGGCGGACAATATTATTGATCATGCGTGATGGTTTGCCTGCAAACATGTGTTCTTTTTCAACTGAAGGCGGCTTTAATTCCACCATAAACTGATCATCAATATGCGTTGATTGAAACTTATCCGGCGTATTTTTGATCTCCAAAATATCTTTGACCGATTCTTCGATATAACCATACACAAGAGCAGATGCCTCAGATCGCTTTTGTTGACGATACTGGCGGAATGTTGAGATGCCAAATAAGATGCCTAAAATCGTAAATAGTTTTTGCAAAATATCTAATGCTGCGCAAAGTATTGACCAGGTATTTAATAACATATTCTGCTCCTTGAGATAGAGTTAATCTTTTGTTGCTTTTTTTAGGGTAACGTGTAAGCAAAAAATGGCAACCCTGGTTAAGTCGATTGGCATAAGTATAAGATCTATTAAACTGGGGCACAGCTATAAAAAAGGAATCATAATGAAATACTATCTATTACTCATATTGTCTATTGTTACTATCAAGGCGCAAAAAGGAAAAAGAAATATTCAATCTCTGAATGATCCTTATAAAAAAGCCTTATATACCGCGCTTGTAAAATGCAAAGATTTATGTCGGGACGCACAAGAGTCCCAATACATTGCAAAACAGGGTGCAGCATTAATGCAAAAGATCGCCGGTAACATAGCTGCCAAGCGAGAATATTCGGCCACTATTTTTAGAGATGACCACGATCATTTTTTGCAGTTTATTGTTGACATAAAGCGAAAAGTTAACCCAAGTATATATGAAGGTATACTCGAAGATAGTTTAGATACTGTTAACGAAGCGTTTAATACTATGAGAGAACGTAAAACAAAAGACAAAAGACG
>CAZPZX010000049.1:0-7135 GCA_964591235.1 uncultured Pseudomonadota bacterium | reverse complement strand
TTTTGATGATTGTGGGCATCTGTTAATAGTGCTCGCCGCTCAGAAGATACAATCGGTAAAATTATGATAGCTAATAGTATCCAGACTTTACTCACTTTTTTTAGCTCCCATTTTTAGTTGAAGCACATGCTCATACTTTTTTTGTTGGCTTTTACCATACCTTAATCCTTTACACACATCACAATAAAGAACTGCGGTTGAAACGCATGCTGCACAACACAGTGCAGCGCCGCATACAGAGCATGCGGCAATAGTAACCGTTCTTTGAAGTTCACTGGTGCAGTGCTGATCAAGTCTGGCATCGGTATATTCTAAGTTGACAACATTGGCACACAAAGCTGTTCCCAACCATGCCAGCACGCTTGCTGCGCTCCAGTTTAAGCAACGCTTAGACTCATAGGCGATATACCAGCGCATATCAAATTTTTCATTATATTGTTCATTTTTTTGCTGTTCATTTAAATCATTTAAATGAACAAAACCGTATACCCCTAGCTGCTCAATAAGCATTCTATCGCGCGTTTTTTGGTATTCTGAAAGTAACCCGGATTTTTTATAATATGCATCTTTCGCCTCTTGTTCTTCACTCTGGCACACCGTCATCGCACAACAATTAAAAGTAACGATCATAAGAAACAATAAATATGATTTCATTACTCAACCTTTACTATTTTGTCTTGTCGCATTTTCAGCTGCTCAACTACTGCAACACAATTAATCACTTTTCTTGTTTTCCAATAATTAGAACAATCGTTAATCATTTTTTCTGCAATCACTGTATCTGCTGCTATTGCTCCGCATTTAATTATACAACAGCACAACCAACCCGCAGGATAATCATTACAAAATTGAGAATCACAAGCAAATGGAATCGCACAACTTGCTACTGCACTCGCAGCAGTACACAAAGCACAACCAATACATAATTCCTGCTTATAAAGCTGGTATGCCTCTTTCACTTTTTCAAAGTATGTATCTTTAATCAATTCTGAATCATGAGAATTAAAAAAACACATACCACGAAAAAGATCATCTCTTTGATTTTGATATTTTTGAACAGCTTCTCTTTTTTGTTGCTCTATTGGCTCTGGCATTGGCTGTTGCATTGCTGCAATTGATTGCATTAATAAAAGTACTAATAAAATCTGTTTATTCATAATGCTCTTTCACTATAACTTTTATAGGCTTTAACCCTTTAATTTCTAAATAACGCTTAAGAATATCTTTATTCATATTTTTTAAATCACATGCAGCACACATATCACAACAACTTGAACATGAACATAAAGTGGAAACAATACTTACTCCGCATGTAAGACAGGTTCCTATTTCATTCAATGAAGAACCAAAACTAAAGTTATCTAAACTGACAATGCCACTTATAACAGCAAGTGTTGCATATGCTATTGACCACATGCCTTCATTTATGGCTAATCTTTTAAGTGAATTCACCACTGTTTGCCTTTTATCAATCAAGGAATCAAACTTGCTTTCTTTTGTTTCTTCAGTGGTTAATGGTCCGATATACGGTTGGATAATTGGATTACGTTGCGTCTGATAGCGCACAAAAGCTTGTTGCATTTCTAATGGCGAGGGTTGCTCCATTGCAATAATAGAGCAGCTTGCTAGCGACAACATTATAATTAATCTATTTTTCTTCATAATTATCTTCAATAATTTATATTTCTTTATAATTTTTTTCTGAATTGCTCAAAATATTTATAAATGCTTCACTAATAAGCATTCACTAGATTAATAGCAAAAATAAAGGAAACAAGTATGAAAATAATAAATAGTTTAGCATGTTGCATCATTTATTTTGGATCAATGAGCGGTATGACACCCGAACAGATTTTTGATTCAATGACCATGCGTCAGCGCATTGCACAAGTTCTAGTTGCTGCAGTTGTTCCCAATGATGAAAGTAACAGCGCTTTTGAAAAAACACAAAACTATCGCATGGATCGTAAATATGTATTAGATGTTGCCGTTGGTAAACATCAAGTTGGTGGTATTCTATATCTCGGTTCTTGTTTAATTGAAGAGCGCAAAGATTTAACTGAACAATTACAAAAACGCGCCAATGGCAGATTGTGGTTTTTAGATGATGCTGAATGGGGTTTACACATGCGTTCAAGGGATGGATTTAGATATCCACGCAATATGGCCCCCGGTGCATTGCCCGACAAATATAATCATTTAATTGAGCAAAAAGGATATAACGTTGCTCAACAGTTGCATATGGTTAAATCCCATTGCAGTCTGGGTCCAGTCATGGATGTTAATAATAATCCTGACAATCCCGTGATTAATGATCGCTCCTTTGGTGCTCAGGTTGAAAATGTTATTAACAAAGGAATTGCCGATATTAAAGGATTGCAAAAAGGTGGCATTGCAGCTGTTGCAAAACATTTTCCCGGTCATGGCGATACCAATGTCGATTCACATTATGGACTTCCGGTTATTAACCATGATCTTGAACATCTAAATGCAATTGAGCTTAAACCCTTTAAAGCGGCAATCGATGCGGGCGTTATGGGAATTATGACGGCACACATCGTAGTCCCTGCACTTGATGATTCGGGCGTTCCTGCAACGGTTTCACGAAAGATACTAACTGACTTATTACGCAATAAGCTCGGCTTTAAGGGATTAATTACCACTGATGGCATGGGCATGGAAGGCATTACCAATCTCTATGAAGTTGGGCAAGCTGCCGTTAAAGCACTGCATGCGGGCGTTGATATTGTTTTAGCTGCTAACGTGTGCCGCGGTAAATTTAATGATAATTGGGCTGATCCGATTGGTAAAACTATCGATGCAATTGAACAAGCACTCAAAGATGGCAGACTCGATATGAATGAATTTAATCAAAAAGTAATGCGCGTATTACGTTTAAAAGAATGGGCATTTAGTCAGATGAAAAAAGGCACTCGTTCTGAAGCGGAATTATTGGCTGAAGCACAAACAATTAAACGCGAAATTTATACACACGCGATGACTATCGCACAAAATAAACTAAGCCATCCTAATAAAGCAGATATCACCATAGAAATTCGTGGCATGAATAAATTTAGAGCGCAACAATTTGGCATGAGCAATCAAACACTCGAGCTTATTAAGCAAAATCATGCAGCAGGCAAAACGCAAACCATAATTTTATATGGTTCTGCATATGCGGTAGAGTTATTAAAAGATTATGCCGAATGTATTATTGTTGCCTATGAAGATGATCTGGTTGCTACACAAGTTGTAGAACAGATTTTAAAACATGAAATCGAAGCAGAAGGAATTATGCCAGTTTAGGTGCATTTATCTGCATCTCTTGCAGTAATTGCTCCAACTGCGCAGCACGAATTTCAGGCGATGGATGAGTTTTGCTTGTCCATTGTCCTAATACAAGAGAAGCATCTCGATCAAGGTCATACTTAAGCGCATATGCGGCTTGTGGTGATTGGCAGCACGCAAGCAAATCTGCACGCAATTCCATAGTATGATTTAAGTTAACAATTGCTGGATGATTTAAAAAATCATCCGAGTGATATCCATTATCCTCAAGCAACTGATACAAGAGATTATTTGTTAATGAATCATAATTATACAAATGCATTAATTCATGGCGAATAAATGATTCTTGGGTAATAGCAGGATATTTTGCAATCCAATCAAGATTTACTTCTAATATATGTTTAACATGACCATCAACAATAGGCTGGCATGTTTGAATATCTATTTTGCCATTCTTTACAAAGTTAAATTGAATTGAAGACGGGTTCATCCCATATTCGCGGGCGATTCCGGCAACTGTTTGCTTAAAAGGATTATCTGCTTGATCTTGTATAGTATCGTGCCTAAATAAATTATCATTCTTTTTAAGCAGAGCCAATTGCATATGCATATAATTCAACTGCTCATCTGAAAGCTTAAAATCAGACTTAATACGCGTGAATGCTTTGCGATTCTCCTGAGCAGTTTGCTTTAATTTTTGATTAAATGAATGGCATTTTTCTTTAAGCGTCAAAATCGGCATTTCAGGAATATTAAAGGTATACGGATTACGATAACGCATTACTAAACCAGCGCATACAAGCAGTACACCGGTAACTATTCCTGTAGTAATAAAACGTGTCTTAGATTGCATTATTAAATAATTCATAATAACCTCCTATTGCTCCTTTAGTTCATTCGCTTGATCAGCTTTTTAATTTCTTGAGCACGTTGTTCATAGCTGGGATGACTAATACTCATATCATTAAGCTTTTCATTTTTTAAGGTTTTATCAGCCCATCCATACATCTCAAGTGCATATTCAGCCAATTGCTTATTGTGGTATAACGATAATCGATCAGCGCGCAACTCCATATCATGATTATAATCAATAATACTCGGCGCTTTAAAAATTTGTTCACGACTATATCCACAGTGCTGAATCAAACTATATAAATGCAAAAGTAACAAACTGTCATAGCAAATAAGATGTACAATCTCATGGCGTAAGATCACTTCATTTACACCGGGATCAGAATCCTTAAAAGTTTGATAATTAATTTGGATTTCATGAAAAATGCGATCATTTTCATCAATATTTTGCACACTGTTGGCATCTTCAAAATTAGGATCGTCCTTAATCATAGTTAGCTTCACCCGAGCCGGATTGATGCCATACTCTAGCAATAAACGCTCAAAAAGAGACTCTATTGGATCAGTACTTTTTATCTGATAATTTCCTTGTTCAAATAAATCATCATTCTCTACATATTGATAATAACTTTCCCAACATTCATCAAAAGCTTTATCTGAAATATTAAACTCATTTTGAATTGCTAATAGCTTTTTTCCTCGCTCATTAATAGCTTCTTCCCTTAGTTCTTTAAACAATAATGCAGCACCAGTCGGTTGAATGTGAGTTTCCGAACGGTACCAATAAAAAAAGATGCCTAATCCAATAGTCAGTAACCCGATTATTCCAAGTAATAATGTGTAATTCATACTTTGTTCCTTATGCTAATTGTGGTTGACCTACAAATAATTGTGCCAACTGTTCATGACGCATCTTGTATGGTGGATGCGAATACGAACTAATATCATTTGGTTTATGTATTAATATATTTTGGAAATACTTGTCTAGCTCTTGAGCCATCGATGTATCATGGCACGTTGCTAAAAGGTCAGCTCTTAATTCACGAGCATAACGATAATCGATCATCGATTGCTTTTGATTATATTCCTCTGATGTATGACCTAATTCGGTAAGCAAAGTAAGCACATATGCTCCCTCTATCGAATCATAATGCAATAAATGCATAATTTCATGGCGAACAAATGCATGCTGCACATCGATACTATATTTATTAATTTTTTCTAAATCTAATTGAATACTATGAATAATACGATTATCAGTGGTATAGTTCATAGTATCTTTTGCTAATTTTTGCATAGCACAAAATGCGGAACCATTTGAGACTAACTCAATATTCACGTTTTGCGGATTAATGCCATACTCAACTAAAGCTTTTTTGGTATAGGCAACAATTTCAGGATCAGTTAATTGTATATCTGCATTACCAGAGCCTAACAAATTATCTGCTTTTACAAATGCATGAAAATCCTTCATATGTGCATTCCATACAGAATCAGGAATATTAAAATCTTGCTGAATTGCTTTTAAAGCATGATCATGCTTAACGCGAAATTCATGCACATATTGATTAAATGTTGCATAAGTTTTTTTAGAAAAAGGATTAAAAACAAAAACTACAACACCAACTAATAACGCAAAAGCAACTAATAAACCATATACTTTAAACATGCAATGCTCCTTAAGCTAATGTTGACTGTTGATCTATTCGCGTGAGTAATTGTGTTAATTGAGTAGCACGATCTTGCGCACTTGGATGCATAATCTGCGCTTGCAAAGGCCTATTTGAATCAAGTGAAATGTTTTGTTTATAATGCTGGCATAATGCATGTGCACACTCATGAGAGTTAGATCCTGCTAACAGATCAGCGCGTAATTCGCGTGCGTGTCTAAAATGAATCATCGCAGGATGTTGAGCTGAATCTTCTGGCTTATGCCCTAACATATCGAGCATATAGGTGATATATCCATCTTCAATCCCATCATAATTATAAATATGCATCATTTCATGACGCGCAAATGCTTCCTGCATTTGGCGATTATGACGATTGCACCATTCAAGATTAATTTCAATTAAGTGAACAATCTTATTATTCTCATCAAAATCTTGAATCGCTTGTAAATTAACATCATCGGCATCTACACATTTGACGGTTAGACGGGCTGGATTCATGCCATATTGTTGAGCAATCTCATATATTTTTTGCACAATCCAAGGCTCTTGCGATGTAGCATCTAATTGCCCAGAAGTAAAAAGATCATCTTTTACGCGTGCGTTTGCAATAGCATCCATAGTAGCATTCCACGTGTCTTCAGGAACTTTGTATTCCTCTTTAATACGGGCTAATGCTTGATCATGTGTATGCGCACTTTTATCAAGGGACTCTTGGAACAAAGATTGTTTTTTTACGGTATTAAAAGCTATGCCCAGGGCACTCCCTACCACCGCTACCAATAATAGGTATAGATAGAATTTATTCATAGATCCTCCATTCCTTATAAGGATGCCAGAATAGCCATTTTTGTCAATTTAATAATTTCTATTTGAAAATTAAAAATACTCATAGGCAAGAGCTAGTGATTTTTTATCAAAAGTGGCTATACTAGTCCTGATACTGATTTATAAAGGTTTTTATGAGTATGATAAAAAGAAAAAAAGGCTTTTTTTCTATATCAGCAGTGGCCAAAATGTTTTCGGTCCACCAGCAGACTATTAGACTCTATGAAAAAGAAGGTCTGATTATCCCTAAGCGCTCTGCAGGGAATACCCGTCTATTCTCTGAAGAGGATGTAAACCGCTTAGAGGAGATCATTTACTTAACCCATCAACTCGGCATTAATTTAGCCGGCGTTGAGATGATCTTAAAATTAAAAAAACAGATGAGCAAAATGCAAAAAGAGATGAACAAGATTTTTGATGCAACTCAAAAAGAGCTTGATCAAGAGGTTCTCAACTCGAAGCATGTGGTATCTGATAGTGCAAAACAACTTATGAAA
>CAZPZX010000048.1:0-7252 GCA_964591235.1 uncultured Pseudomonadota bacterium | reverse complement strand
AGAAAAACTGCCTCAATTAATACAAAAGAATACACCAGCTATTCCTGCACTGTATAATGCGTATCAAATAGTGAAAAAAAGATTTAAACGCTATGAACAAAAAGAAGAAAAATCTAAAACTATCTTAGACTCTCTAGCAGATGATTATCTTAATGCAATATCTGCGACAGGATATCTATATCAATACACCCATGAATGGTATGAGCAACTATATAAAATAGTTCGTGCCGAACTTAAAACTACTATTAGTTCTCTTATAAAAGCAGAGCCTACCAAAATAAAAGAATTTACCCAATACATGTCAAATGAATTTACCAAAGTTTTACCAGATAAAGTACTTCCTATTACCCTTCCTCCATTTAAAAATCCGCAAGAAACAGTTATTCTTCCTTCACTCGAAAAAGAGCGCGCAGCTGCTAAAAAAGTTTGGGATGAACAACAAAGAATAAAAGAAGAAGAACGAAAGAGAAATAATAAGATCAAACAATCAGCGGATGGCTCAAGTTATATTTTAGAGTATCAAGATACTCCCACCTCTATTACAATTCACAATTCTAAAAATAATACTCAAGAAATAATTTTTAAACATGGCCGTCCTTATGAGATTGTTAAATCTGGAAAAAAAGTTTTTCCTATTAACTATACCGATTGGGTTAAACAATGGTTCTCAGATCCACAACAGGCGATTGCAACGCAAGGATATACCGATCGTACCAGCAAAAAGTTTACTCTTGAACAAGATCGTTGGAAGCCGACTATCCTGCATGCATTCTCACCATTAGTCGATGACTATTTAAAAGAATGGGGAAAAGTCACTACTATTAAAAACCGCAGAAATCCTGGTCAAGAAGATATATTAATTACTATTCCTGGTAAAATAATCTATCCTGCAGGATCTAAACCTCAAGAAGAAGCGGGCGTATTTGCCTATATTATCGATTCTGTAAATGGTCAATGGTACCACAGAATGTTTACGACAGGCTCATTATCAGAATTAAGTAAAAATTTATTTGAAAAAGGTTATTTTGCACCGGAGATGACCGGCTATTATGATTTTTTTTTTCCGGCTTTGCCGTCACGAAAGAAATGAGGGATGTATGATAAAAAAAGTTATCGGAATTTTAACCTTATCGCTGTACCTGCAGGCAATGGAAACTCCTAACACATCGCTCGTTCCTGAAATGCCTACAGCAGTGGAACTAAAATATATCCCTGAACGTGACCGTTTTAAATCATATAATTTGGCTAACCCAGACACTAAATTTTTGCCAAAATTAGGAAGAGATTTAGAAAAAGAAAAAGACCTTGCAAAATATTTAGAACATTTACATATTTTTGCAAATCTACTTTTGGCTCAACATATTATTCTTAATCTCGCAATACAAACCAGTGCAGTAAACGACTATCAAACAACGTTACTTAATAATGAGCAAAATATCGTTAAAAAACTTGGGGCAGAAGAAAAAGATAGTACTCAATTTTTTATTTTTCCTCCTAACACCGATGCTTTAAACGAAATAGTTACTCATAAATCTATTTTAAGTGCTGAATCATTAACTCCACAGCAGTTAAAACAAGTGTTTACTTGGAGCCTATCAGATGATCCATGGCTTAAATTATTAGCTGAATATTTACTCAATCGCCACATATTAAAAATAATTGTTGAAGAGAGACGTAATGCAGCTTTTAATACCAGCGAGAAAATAATAATGGCAAATAACATATTAGAAGAAAAAAAAATCGAACACCAAGAGCTACCACGCTTAATTAAAACCAATACTGAGCTTATGTATGAGATTGATCAGGATCACAAAAAAGCAGAAAAGCGTCTTAATAGTGCTGAAAGTAGAAAAGTTCAATACGTAAAAAGCTATTCCTCGCTTACCGAGGATTTTAGCAAAGCAGTAATTCGTCATGGGTTATTGTATAAAAATACTTACACGTGGTACCAACAGCTTTATCAAATAGTTAGAAATGAAATCACGACAACAATTAAAGAAGCTCTTTCTGCCAAAAAGGATATACAAGGTATTGGCAAATATGCTACTAACTTTTTTACAACTCTATCTCCCGAAAAAATTCTTCCGCCTGAGCTGCCACCACTTTCCCCTCTGGGCAATCTGTTGAGCATTGCAGAGTTTGAACCAGAAAAAAATAGATTAAAATTAGAATTGGATCAAGAACAAAAACGCAAAGAAGAAGAACGCAAAAAAAATACTAAGATTAAACAAACTCACGATCAAAGTAGTTATGTCTTAGAGTTCCAAGATACACCTACTTCGATCACTATTCATAATGATAAAAATAAAACCCAAGAAATTATTTTTAAACATGAGTCTTCTTTTGAAATTGATAAATCAGCTAAAAAGATTTTTCCTATAAAATATACCGCCTGGGTAAAGCAATGGTTTGATAGTCCAGATGCCGCTCGCCAAGAGCAGGGATACACCAATCCTAAAAGTCCTAAATATCGTGCCGGTGAACCAGATTGGAAACCAAAAGTATTACACGCGTTCTCTCCACTTGTTGATGAGTATATAAAACAATGGGGCAGAGTCACCACCACTAAAAATCGCAGAAATCCTGCTCAAGAAGATATTCTCATCACCATTCCAGGCAAAATAATCTACCCTGCCGGCTCACAACCAGCAGCAGAAGCAGGCATCTTTGCATACATCATCGATTCTAAAACAGGAGATTGGTATCATAGAATGTTCACTCCCGGCAGCATATCAGAATTAACTAAGAACCTATTTGATAAAGGTTATTTTGCGCCGGAGATGAACGGCTATTATGATGTTTTTTTTCCGGCCTTGCCGGGAAGAAAAAAATAAGGATTATCATGAAAAAAATCATTATCGCGTTATTACTAATAACCCTATCAATGCATCCATCAGTAATTTTGTATACTGATGTGCCTGAAAGTCTTAAAAAACTTTCCCAGCAAGCACAAACAAAAGTTCAATATCAAATAACTTCCTGTTCTTCTGAATACATATTTGAACCAAGTACGTATGATCCCCATATTTCTCTTGCGTATCTTAGTAAAGCAAAACTTTCGTTAAAAAAGTTGTATGAGCAAGAGCCTCTCTTAAAAGAAAAGCTTCTTGCACTTGCAAATCGCACTGCACCCATGAATATGAATCGCAGTATTCAAAATCTAGAAATAGAGTTGTGGCAAACAAACAGCTCCCGTAGCTACTTAGGAACTACGTACACAAATGCAATTATTATTGTTATTAAATTACCCGTTCCACCTAAGCTTCTTGAATTTACTCAGCTCATTGAACAAGAGATGAATAGGTTACCAAGTATCGATAAGAGAAAATTAGATTTTAAAGCTCATGCAACTATTGGATGGCTTTATCATGTTGATGATCATGATCCACGCACTCTGGGACAAAAAATTAAGGCAGCATTGCAACCTTATATAGACCAATATAATAGTCAAAATCATGAGTTTACTATCGATTCATTTATATTAGCTGCCGGTAATCAGAAAAAGAAATTCTTTCTGAACGCTAAAACTTCCAGCGCATTTCAACCTGACCGTTCACGTCCCTGCGCTCGTCCCTCACGGCCCGGATGCTCATATTGTCCGACAAGCTATACTCGAGTTCAAAGCGCGTGTCCTCGGTCAAGGTAAAGTTTTTTTGAATTAAGGCATGAATGCGATCGGTTACTTCAATTTCAAATGCTCCACGCAATCCACCCCGTGCTCGCTGATCATCAAAGAGCGGCACAAAGTATACCGATCGTAACGGCTTGAGCCATTCTTGTGTTCGTGCTGAAACTTTAATCGGTGATTGCTCAATATCAAATAAAAGATTTTTCATGCTATAGAGTGCAAGCGACGGCACTATCACTCCTAATGATCCATAGGCAGATCCGGTTAATAATAATGCAATAATTTGAGATTCACTTAAGACCGGATTAGAGAGTAAAGAAATATTTAATTGTTGCAATGGCCCAGCAATTTGCATACTTACTTCATGATGCTTAATCGTATTTTGCGCCGTAAGCTCAATAAACGGATTAGCAATATGTTGTGGATCAAAGGTAACTAATCCATGGCTAATCATAAGTGGTTTATAGGGTAAATGAAGAACCCCCTTATCAAGCACAATTGAACCATGCAATGCAGGCTGCGCAAAATTGTTTTTTAATACAACTTGGGCACGGGCAGCGATCTCAAGCCATGGCGTAATAACGGTAATCGGTTTTTTAGTAGTGATAGAAAGATCACAATCGATGTTCACATCCGTGGCAGCGCTTTGTTTACTTGCATCCATAATTTTATTAATAAACGAAGTAGAGAGTGGATTTTGGCGCAATTGAAATTCATCAAGAATGATATGTCCGCTTAAAATTGGATTATTATTAACTTTTTTTTGTACCACAATATTTCCTGAGCAATACAAATCGATACTGGTGAGCACATTAAATAGTGCATGATCAATTAATGCATTTGCATAATATGATTCAATAGCTCCATCATAAGCAAATGTAAGCGTCCCGTTTTTGCAATTAATAGTTCCTTCATTAAGAGCAATCGTAGCATGCTGCACCGACAATACATTTGAAGAACAATTAAAACTGACAGCGATATCTGCTTGAGTTATGCCATTAAACGTTTTAGGAATTCTAATAAATCCATTATTTATGTTTGCGTTGCAAAAAAGCAAATTCTCTTTATAAGATAGCTGACAGGCAAGAAGCCCCTCAGCATAAAGATCAATAGCAGCATATTTTTTAATTGCGATGCTTAATTGTTCTAAATCTGCATCCATATAAACTTCTTTACTCTTTGATGATGCAGTAATAACCGTTTTTTTATGACTATCTTTGATGGTTGCAGAATCTATTTGCACGGTATCGCCATAACTCACTGCAGCATCAAGAACATAGCCATCGCATGAACCATCAATCGAATATGATTCTTTTTTATTTTTTATATTGAGACGTACTGGCCCGTATTTAGTTTGTCCCTCAAGTGCACCAGACCATTGATTATTTTTAAATGCACCTTGAGCAGAAAGTACTGAAAGGACAATGTTATTATCATATCCAAAATCAGTTCCGGTGATTACCCAGGTAATCTGCGGATCTTTACCCAGCTGTGCATCAACACGCGCAGTTCCTTTTCCCGCACAGGAAATACTCATTTTTTCTAACGCACTCAAACGCTTAAGTTCAAACTCTAGTGTTGCATGCGCATGAAACATATCATTTACCGTTTTAAATGAGCATTCTTTAATTTGCAGAATTTGGTCATCATGAATAATACGCACCGCTCCTTGATCATAATGCCACTGCAGCTTGCATTGCGTAGTGAGCGGTTGATTGAGTACATGATTAATCGTTGCTTTTAAATCTCCATCGATTACTAATTCAGGATTACCCGTTTCATTCACGCCACAAAAAAGATCGCCATTCACATTGCTGATATATTTTTTTAATTGGTGCACAATGGAGCCATCTGCAATTGCAATGCGCGATTCTAATCGATTGCCCTGCTTGATCGTTTTGCTATTCCAGCTCATGGAATAACGCATATCCGCTTGAGGATCAACAACAGTAAATGTCGCTTTTTTGAGATTGATATAATGTACCGCCATGGGCACATTCGGATCACCAACTGCCATTCTTTGCAAATGCGGCATGATTGCAAGCTCATCTTTATTGATTTCAGAACTCGCATTTACTTCATACATATCAACATGAAGATTAACGATCCCTTTAGTGATTAAATGCCACCATGAGCAATACATATCATATTTTTTGGCCGTCCATTTCCATCCCTTGGCACCATTTCTAGGCATAACCGTAACATCAGAAAGTTCTAGCCCTGGTTGCAAGAAACTGATGCTATCGATCGTGCATTCTAAATTACAATCAAGAGAATCTTGGAAGGCTTGTCTAAAGCCATCATCGATAACCTTTTTTATGTAAGGGTTATGCGGTAATGCAATTATGATTGTTATGAGGCCGAGTATTAAACCGGTAAAAATTTGTTTTATCATTTTGATGTAAGTTGTTATTAATAATGCTTTTTCATTATAACAATTTTTTTTATAAACGCCTTCCAGGCGATGGCCAATGGGCGTTAATCAAAATTATTAACCGTGGGAATGTTTTCGCAAACACTCCCACACCCACATGCGCCAAAGGGAGACCTTTGGAATCCTGAAACACATCCTAATCCCTTCCCATCTGCTCGCCAGTTTTTGCCTTCGCAAAAACCGCCATTGAATGGCGGCTACGCGCTCGCGTGCGTCAGCTCGGCCTGCTTTGCAACTTCGTTGCATCAGCAGCCTCGGGGATGCTGCATTGGTAAATTTATCATTAAAAAAAGATCCTGAGTTAGAAACCTGCAGTTCAACAAGAAAAGTAAACAGAGCCGAGCGCGTCGAGCGATTAGTGAGCAAGCGAAGGCTAGTCGTACAGAATTCGTATAAAACGTTTAGATCATAATTGTCGAAGGGAGTGTATGAGGCGTTCTCCGGCGTTAGCCGGAATAAGCCGAGTTGCTCTTCGACAAGGATTCCAAAGATCTCTTTGGTGTGCGGTGGTCTGGAGGGGTGCACAAGCATCCCTCCAGTTTAAAAAACTTGGCTTTGCCCGAAGGCCATTTGAAAAAAAGAAAATGTTATTTTAAAAAAAATTATATCAAATGCCACTTACCATCGTACCGATATTTCCTTAATACAGAAACAGAAGCCACTCCGCACGAGAGTGCATAAATCATACTTTTATCAGTATCAGTAACATAAATAATGCCGGCACTCATGGTACCATCCGGATAAAATCTTATTTTTCTATCAACAAAGGTTATTGCTGAACTTAAAAAACTCAGTGGCGCTGATGGCGGCCCTTTAACATTCGGCAAAATACCAAACTGCATTATCGATGGAAATTGATGATGAATTCCTGCACTTTCAAAAGAATGTTGCATTGCATCAATGGTAAGTTCTTGTGTCGTATTTGTTGCCATCGCTGTTTTTTGCAAGCAGTAACACGCATTATAAAGCACATCAATATTGGTTACGATCGCCGCACGATTTAAAAAACGCATGTTCATGGTTGCTAAACATACAAGCACTGCAACTATGCAAAGCACCACTAGTAATTCAATCAGCGAAAATCCTTTATGAGCGCTCATATAAACCTACAAGCTCTGCTTCATCTAAAATGTGCCCGTGCATTGCATTTAATACTTCATGCTTAAGCGCGCCGGGAGCAAGTGGTAATT
>CAZPZX010000047.1:0-7508 GCA_964591235.1 uncultured Pseudomonadota bacterium | reverse complement strand
CCGATGGGAAAATAGTTGTCGGTGGTTTCTATTCTGATCAAGATATTGCACGAATTTTATGTGCTCGGTTTAATAGTGATGGGAGTTTGGATAGTAATTTTGGTCAAAATGGCTTGATCATAGAAAATGATTTTTTATATGCGCAAGTTGCTGACATAAAAGTTCAAACAGACGGTAAAATTATAATCACTGGCACCTATGCTCAAGAAGGCCAATTAAGTATTTTTCTTATCAGGTATTTAACAAACGGCACACGAGATACATCATTTGGAGATCAAGGGTTTTCCAGTTATCGTGCAGGATATCATTCTGGTGCAACAGCTTTAGGAATCCAATCAGATGGCAAAATTATTGTTGGCGGATTTAATGTATCTGATTCGCGTGAACTACTACTTTTAAGATTTAATAGTGATGGAAATCTTGATAGTTTGTATGGTCAAGATGGCGCAGTATTTTCTACCGTTGGAACCAGTTCACAAGTAGAATCACTGGTTATAGATACTAATGATAGGGTAGTTATAGCTGGAACTTCAGATAATCAGTTTTTAACCGCGCGATACTTACCATCTGGGGTATTAGATGAGCAATTTGGTAAT
Organism: uncultured Pseudomonadota bacterium; assembly: GCA_964591235.1. Classification (GTDB taxonomy): domain Bacteria; phylum Babelota; class Babeliae; order Babelales; family Vermiphilaceae; genus BTUB01. Next base: position 6,912 of record CAZPZX010000047.1, on the reverse strand, counting down.
AGAGGGTATGTCATAACGCAGGTTGGGATTTGGGCTTCTGCATTTGCCGTTAATGTCCAATCAGATGGTAAAATTTTGGTCGGCGGATATGGAGATCAATCACTGGGAGTAATTCGTTTAACATCAACAGGATCTCTTGATACAACCTTTAATGCCAATGGGATAGTAACAAAGTTAATTGCTAACAATGGAAATTGTGCTAAAGCAATCGAAGTTATGGCAAATTCAAATATATTAGTAGCAGGGGTTGCGGGAAATAGTTCCGCTGTATTGATGCTTGATCCTATTAACGGATTTAAAACATCGTGGGGTGGCAACGGAATCGTGACCTATCCAGCCTATTCATTAGGAAATCCACTTACGATTATTGCCGACTACAAACCTTCTGGAACAAACGGAGGGACATTTACTGCCGGAAGCTGGATAACACGGGATTTGACACAGATTATTACTTCATCATCTAACATATCATTGCATGATAATTATTTTACACTCCAACCAGGTATTTATGATATTTCGATTTTTGCACCTGCGTTTATGTGTGGAAATCATAAAATTCGGCTTCAGAATATTACCAATAATGTTACGGAATTTTATGGAGTTGCAGCCTATTCATCTGCAGATATTCAAACGTCAGTATCAAACTCTTTTTTAGAGATGACTTTAGTAGTAAAGAATCCAACAGATTATGAAGTGCAGCATCGATGTTCTATTACCCGTGAAAATGATGGATTCGGAGTAGCAACATCGTTTGATGATAATGAGGTTTATACGGCAGTTAAAATTATTGAAAAATGATTAACGCTGGAGGGTATTAATGTGAAATGAGTAATAATTTAGGTAGGGACAACGATAGGCAGATTTAACTTTGTTACAAAGGAATTCTTACAGTGAACGTTCCTAAAATATTCTTACTTTTATTATTGATATCCAGTGGTGGTTATATACAAGCTGATGTAATTGGAGAGCAAGCTTATGCACTTGCACTTGGATTGCAATCTAATGGTCGTCCAGTGATTGCGGGTGTAAATTTTAGTTGCAACAAAAGCCAAATTCTTATGGCTCGTTATTTAACAGACGGAACCCTTGATGGAACCTTAAACGGTACTGGTTATGTTTCAACAATATTTGGTGCAGACGCTGCTGGCAAAGCAATAACTTTGCAAACAGATGGTAAGATAGTTGTTTCAGGGTTTAGTGACAACACAATCGCACTACTAAGATTTACTACTGGAGGTGTGCTTGATAGTACCTTTGGTAACAATGGTCGAGTAAACTTAAATTTAGGTTTAGATGAACAAGGCAATGCGGTAATGATGCAATCAGGAAAAATTCTTGTTGCGGGTAATGCCACTGTTGGGGGAGTAACCCAGTTTTTCGTTTGTAGATTTAACGCAACTGGTGCGCTTGATACAGGCTTTGGAACTTCTGGGATTACTACCACATTAATTGGCGATGGTGCCAGTGCAAACGCTATGGCAACACAAAGTAACGGAAAAATAGTTCTTGCTGGAACTGCGGTAGTAAATGGTCAAGTAGTTTTTGCCCTAGCTCGTTATTCTTCATCAGGAGTTATCGATAATACCTTTGGAATATCAGGTACAAGCTATGCTCCTATTAATACCTTTGCAGCCGGTTCAGGAATGGTTATTGATAGCTCAAATAGAATTATTGTAGCTGGATTTTCAGTTAACAACGGTAATTATAATATCGCAATTGCTAGATTTACAGCAAGCGGCACACTAGATGGTTCGTTTGGAACAGCAGGTGTTCAACTTATAGATATTCCTGACACAACCATCGATCAAGGTATAGGAATTGCTTTGCAGGCAGACGGAAATATTGTTGTTGCTGGTAAATCAGGACCTGATATTGTTGTGGCACGTTTAAATGGAACTAATGGCTCTTTAGATACTACTTTCGGTGGTGGAAATGGATATGTAATTACTCCAATAGGTACTGATGCAGCTGCGTTTGGAGTTGCAATACAACCTGCAGACCAGATGATTGTTGTCGCTGGATATACAGATTTGAGTGTTGTTTTAGCACGCTATGATGTTGATGGCAATTTGGATACCACATTTGGTAATTTAGGTACTGGGTGGGTTATCGATCCACAAGGTTCAGCAGAAGCAACTTGTGGTAATTGTACTGTTTGTCCAACCGGTGCCACAGGCGTTGTTAATGTAGTGGGCGTGACCGCAACTAATACGATAACAACCAACAGCACGACAGATACACTTATGGGTAGTATGACATTAACTCCTGCATCCGGAACATACTTAGGAATCTTTAATACTGATTGCTCTTCATCTGCTGACGATGTTGCATTAAGCGCAAGCTTCTACTTAAATGGTATTCAATTGCCTGAGACTGAAAGAACAGTGATTCCTCGTTCTAATGGTGCCATTGGGCGAGAAATTTTATCTACTCAAGCAGTATTAAGTCCAAATGGCTCACAGCCAGTGGAAGTAAGATGGCGTGTATCATCAGGAACGGGAACTTCGAATAATCGCTCACTACACTTATTACAAACCGCATAAATCTTGTAACATATTTTCTATTTCTGGGGAATGGTTTTTACCATTCCCTTAATTTTTATATATCAATTCTTTAGGTTAAGAAATTATGATACGCAATAGTTTAATTGTAGATTTTTTATAGCTAATCTCTTTAAATTAAAAAAATAATAAGGGGAGCTATGAAACAATTTTTTATAATTTCATCGATAATATACTTTTGTTTAATCAATGGACTAGACAGTGAAAATCTAATCAAGTGTATCGAAATGAAAGCAGCAGATAATATGATTATCTTGCGGCAAAAAGATTTTGAGAGCGGAACTTATCGTATAAAAGATTCTGGATACTACAAATTAGACGAATCGATTTTTTTTAATCCGAAAGAATCGATAGAAAAAAAGCGTTCGGACAAACCGTTTATTGGTTGGTTTGCCGCTATTTCAGTCGAAACAGATACATCTGTTGTTATTGATTTAAATGGCTACACATTGCAAGCTGAACAAGAATTTATAGATAAGCATATTTTTAATGTATTTGCTGATATTGAGTTAGATAATTGTCCTTTTTCGGGAAAATTGTTTGGGTTTCCAGATTACAAAGATGGATTTGCAAATTTTAAAGGTGATACTTATTTTAATGCTGCTAAAAATGTGGTTATTAAAAATGGGACTTTATCACGTTCTGGACATTGGGGAATACATGGAAACAATAACGAAAATATTTTTGTACATGATCTGGTAGTTAAGGATTGGGAGGTGCGCGGTATTGAGTTGATAGGTTTGAAAAATGGATGTATTAAAGATGTGGAAATTAGTGGGCTTGAACATACAATTAATACCAGTGTTCCCTTGGTGGGAGCCCTACAAGTAAAATATTTGCTGGAAAAGTTACTTACATATGGTGTATATCAAGCAGAAAGCCAGCATCGTAAATTAGTAGATTTTCTTGAAAGTAATCCAGGATATTTAAATCCTCCACAAACGATAGCTACTGGGACTATAGGTGGTATCTTTCTTACAGGTGCAGGGGTGAGTAATGTAGGTTTTCCTGTAACGAATCAGATGTGTTCTCAGGCTGCAGCTATAACAGATGGTGGGATTGCTCATGATGTTGAAATAGAGAATGTTTACGTTCATGACATTCTTGTAAATTCGATTCAATACGTTTCTATTGGGAGCAATCAAATTGGACCTGATGGAAACATAATTCGATTAGAAGGGGTAGGAATTTTACCCGGTGCATCTTTGTTTTGGCATGATGCTTACGACAAAAATGGCAATTTTTCTCCCAATGAGATTTTGCGGTCTCTTGTTTTGGTTGCTCGTACGATGATTCATTATAAACCTGAACTCAAAAAAACAGTTCCCAAAAATTTTCTTAGTATTGTTGATAGTATTTTAACTAATGATCACGAGACATTTATAAAAAATGTTACGCCAGTATTTACTTATCCGAGCCATAAGATTAAGGGATTATTTGGAATACGTATTGAAGGGGCGCATAATATATCAGTTAAAAATTGTAAAGTAGAAAACTTAAAAAGTGTTGGCAATCCCTGCCAGGAGCTTTCTGAGATTTTTGATGCCAAGTATTTCATTAAAGGCAGGCATGCAGTAAATGCCGATGGAGAAGACCCTACGTATCGCGGTAATGATATTTGGGCATATGAATGTGCTGCTTCAAAAAATTGTATTTTTATTGGCTGTAGTGCCAAAAATATAGAAAGTTATTATGGAAATCCTTTTGGTTTTGAGTTGATAACAGATGTTCAAGATTCGCATCTTATTGACTGTACTGCAGAATCTATAATTGGTGGTTCTGACATAATCAATTCTGATCTTAATCTTCCTTCTGAATCCTATGGATTTAGAGTTCAAAGAACAGATCAAGCCAATAGATTTATTAACTGTACTGCATCTAATGTAACTGCACCTCGTCGAAGCTTTGGATTTGCAGCTGAGGCATGTTCAGATGCTTTATTTAAGAAATGCAGTGCGCAGGGTATATATTCTTCATCTGTAATCGATATTTATGATGAGATAAGGCAAAAGGTAGCTTATGGATTTAATGCTGAAGCCGCTGATGCAACATCATTTTTAGAGTGTTGCATCAGCGATGTTCGAAATGCGAATGAACAAACAATATCTTGCCCAACTCAATCAGTTGCTGCTGGAATTGCAGTAACACAAAATTCTAAGGATTGTATAATTAACGAATGCTCTGTATGTGATATTTATTCAGGTTGTGGCAAAGCAGCAGGTCTTTACATAGAGGGTGAACTCACCGTTGCGCACAGTAATAATACAATAAGCAATATAGTTAAGGATTCAGAATCAGGATATGCTGCACCACAAATCATTGCTTAGGTATTAGATAAAAAATCAGTTAATCGTTTTTTATATTCGTGCGTATGTTTTAAATGATGCGTTGCATGTTCTGATGGTTTATTAATCCACCAGCATTCTTTGTGTTCGGATTGAGCTGCAAGTTTTTTTACACTTTCTATAGGACTGTACGCATCATCTTCTGAATGAATATAAAGAATTGGACACGTAATTTTTTTTATTGAATTGAGCAAATTCATGGTTTTTTCACGTAATTCGTAGCGTTTAGTAATTAATTTTACAAAGATGCCAAACAAAAAATTACTCGTGGCCGTGAGTGCTTTACATAAATAGCGGTGTTTAATCTGTTCCTTGGAGTCTTTTTTATAAATATATGCTTTTAAAAGTCCTGGAATCACTTTCTCTTTAAAATGCATGCCGGGAACCGGTTTAATATCGAGCATGGTGACATACCCGCTATCATAAACAAATCCGGTAACGTTCTCTTTTTTACAGTCTATTTGACTCAGAGCTCGGGCTGTATGGAATGCTCCTGCACAGGTGCCAAAAAATTTAATTTCACCACCTGGATTTCTTGCTTTTGCAAATTCAAGAGCGCCTATAACATCTTTGTATTCATCTACCCCATAATTAGCAAGATTGCTAAACAACCTGCCCTGGCTTTTTCCATGTCCCCGCGCATCATAAAACAAGATGTTAGCTTTATCTTCGAGTATTTTTACAAATGTAGCTAATCCTTCTTTGCGGCCAGGATAAAATCCGGCAGCAAGAATCAGAGTGTAACGTGCCCCTTCAACCTTTTTATACAAACCTTTTAGTATAAGACCATCAGAAGATTTTATATCGACTTGTTGAAATCCCTCTTCTGTAATGAGTGCATGCTCAACTTTGTCATATTGCACCAGAAAGCTCGTATTGAATAAGTCTGTTTTTAGAGCGGATTCGCCCTTGAGCATCTGAATGTTAGTAAAAAGTGAGGAGGTGATTACAAGATTAAGAAAAAATGAAGTCTGGTATTGCATAATTTCCTTTTATGATTGTCCTTGTGCTGCCCAAATTAAATAACTTTCAATAAAGCCCATAATATCACCATCCAGAACAAGATCTGGCTGCGGTGATTCAAAATCGGTGCGATGATCTTTTACCATTTTATAGGGATGAAGTACATATGAGCGTATCTGAGATCCCCATTCGATTTTTTTCTTCTCTATACTTGCTTGCTTTGCTTCCTGTTCTTCTTTTTGCTTTTGAACAAGCTTTGCTTTAAGCATTTTCATTGCGGTTTCTTTGTTTTGTGCTTGTGAACGCTCTATTTGGCACTGCACTACCGTATTTGTAGGGATATGTGTAATGCGAATAGCTGATTCTGTTTTATTAACGTGTTGCCCGCCTGCGCCTCCTGAGCGATAGGTATCAATACGCAAGTCACTTGGATCGATAGTTATTTCTTGCTCAGGAACTTCGGGTGCTACCGTAACGGCACTAAATGAGGTATGGCGACGTTTATTAGCATCAAACGGAGAAATGCGCACTAGTCTATGAATGCCTTGTTCGCTTTTAAGCAGACCATAAACGTTTTTACCTTTAATAAACAGCGTAGCTGATTTAATGCCTGCTCCTTCGCCTGCTTGATAATCGATTACTGAAACGTTAAATCCTTCACGCTCGGCAAAGCGAACATACATTCTGAGTAAAATCTCTGCCCAATCTTGTGATTCGGTGCCACCTGCGCCGGAATTGATCGTTAAAAAGGCGTCTGAGCTATCTTCTGGTTTTGAAAGTAATATGTTGATTTTAAAGTTTGCGACTGCTTTGGCTAAAGATTTAATTTCTACAGATATCTTTTTTAGCTCCGCTTCGTCTTCTTTAAACATTTCAAGAAGCTGGCCTATATCATGAGTGGTATTTACAATATACAGGTAGCTTTCGCGAGTCTGCTTAATGCGCTGAAGTTCTTTAAGAAGCTCTGCTTGTTGGGGGTTTTTCCAGAAGTCTTCTTGAATAGAAAGTGTTTCAAGTTCCTTAAATCGTTTTTCTAAAGGGCT
>CAZPZX010000046.1:0-7664 GCA_964591235.1 uncultured Pseudomonadota bacterium | reverse complement strand
AAAAAGTCATTGAGAAAGATACAAAAATAACTGCTCTTGCCGCACTAAAATCCTATCTTCTTTCATTAGTCACGCATGATAATAGAGTAATGCTTTTAAATGAAAAGACCGGAGCCGATGTTGTAAATTGGTTAGGCAAGCATTCAGCTGACATTATTGATATAAAAAAGATAAATAGAAGATTATTTGCTACCGCTGATAAAGATGGTGTTGTTAAAGTTTGGAATGCTAAAACCGGTGCAATACAACTTGAGCTTAAGCATGATGAAAAAAATATAAAAACAAATGAAAAAAGTGTTGTGACTTCATTAGCAGTACATTGGAATAAAAAAAGGAAAGAAGGTAAAATAGCGATCGGACATCAAAATGGTGTGACTATTGTTTGGAAATACAATTTAGAGGATAATAAAGAAATATCATGAAAAAGTTATTAACTATTTTATTTTTGGGAACTACTATGTTTGCCGTTGACTCTAATAAAAATACACCGGTAATGCCTGCAGGAGTTACTTCAGCAATGTCAGCACATCCGATTAAGGTACGCTATACCAATTACCGTGGTGAAACGGCTGTTCGGACTATTGTTCCTATTAGTTTTTATTTTGGAAGCACCGAATATCACAAAGATGAACAGTGGTTGGTAAAACTCTGGGATGTAGAGCGTGGCGCAGAACGTATTTATGCATTAAAAGAAATTACTGAATGGTTTGTTAAATAACTATGCAAATAATAAAATATTTTTTTTCTGGGACTACATTCGTAGTCCTTTGCTCATTTTCTATGGATTCTCAAAAAAAATCTTTACTTATGCCGCAAGTAAAATTAAGCGAAGATGCTTGGGATATACTCGATTACTCTAAATGTTCGCCGGATACGGTATGTGGTTTTAGCAGAGATGATGAAAAGCTGGATAAAAAAACAAGAGAGAATATTGCGGTTCTTAGATCAGTTTTTCAAAAAAAATTTAATAATGAAGAATTACAACTGGCTGATTTGCAAAACGCAAGTAAAAATGTTCATGTTGTGGTTGCATTATTGGCATTGCTGCAAGGTAATAAGCGTGATCTATTTATTAGGCAATTAACTGGGTATGCCGTGCAGCATGAAGGCTCAGGGTTACTGCAATTTTTAGAATGGCATGGCTTTAAAGCAAATCGCTTGCCAGAAAATATCCTTAAACAGATTGAGGAATTTGCACAATCGCAAAGTATTCAGAGTAAAAAATATCTAATGTCCTTAAGAAATCCACGCGAATATAATATCGAATAATTCTAATAAATTGGTCGATGGGTTACAGTGAATTACATTCGATATCTAACAATAAGTTTTTTTGGTTGCAGCTTATTGGCTATGGATTGGATTGAGTCGTCGTATTTTTTTCCTGAAATCAAATTATCCGTCCAAGCTTCTAATCTTATAGCTCAATATGAACAAAGAAGAATAATTGGACTTAAAGGTCCGCAACTTAAGCTACTAAAGCTTCTGGACGTTGGTTGCTATGCTGAGAGGGTTTTTCCTGATTATAAATTGACTGCCAATGATTATCAAGCTGCTGCTCAGGATTTAATTGTTCTTCAGGCATGGCTTGCCTATTTGCCAGCAGTTATGCGTGACATTCATGTAACCCGTTTTTTAAATGAAATGTGTTTTACTAATAAATTAAATGTTATAAAACAGTTGTCAGGCTCGGGATTGCAGATTGACCGTTTGCCCCCGGAATTTATAGTTTTCTTGGAAAGACGTGCGCGCTCAAATGACTACTTAGACCTGGCTGCGTATTTGAGTAATTTACTCAAGTAACTTTTGAATTATTGGTCTTAATTCCAGGTCCATTCTATGCTTCGGGTATGATTTTAGGCGATCAAGAATCGCAGTATGATACTCGGGATTGCCTAAAATTTTGAGGATTGCCTTGTTCAAGTCTGAAGCTTTTTTCAGGCTTATTCCCCAATTATGCTTTTCAAGTAAGATATGATTTAATCGTTCCCAATAGAGTAATGTTGCTGTTGCATCTAAAATCATAGGAACGTTCATAAAAATTCCTTCGGCAAAACTTACCGATCCCGATTTCGTGATAAGTAAATCTGCAATAGTTAATAGGTCGGCAATCCGTTCAGTATAGCCCATTACTGTTACGGTAATTATAGGATTAAAAGAAATCTCTTCAAGTTGCTGTTGTAATGATTGATCTTTGCCTATGCAAATAATGACATGCACCGGAAGATTTAATCGGGAAAGTTGCTCTGCAAATATGCGGATGCTTGAGTTTCCTTGTCCACCCATCATCATCACAATAACTTGCTTCTCGTCAGGGATACCAAACTCTTTTCTTAATGCTGCTCTATCTTTTTTTTCGAAAAAACTGGTGCGCATAGGTAATCCAGTTGCGTGAATGTGATCTAAAGAAACGCCGGTAGGAGTGGCTTTTTGCATTACAAGTGTATCACTGTTACCCACCGTAAGATCAAATTTTTGGTAGGTGGGATTTTTTATATCACGCACGAAGCTGGTAACATCAAAGTCAGTAGGGCATAACAAGAAGGGAATATTATTCGCTTGCGCAGCACTTAGAATAATATTGTTCACAATAGGAATTACAGAAATCACTAAATCCGGCTTATTTTTTGCTAAATATTCAGTTGCAATACGGGTCATTGCTTTACGTTGCAAATTGAAGTAACAATTTCCCAGATTATACATAATGTTGAGTATGGAATACCAACGGCGTTTTAAAAAGAAGTTATAAATATCTTCGCCGTTAATTTTGCCAAAGCTTAAAACTGTAGCAGGGTCCACCGATTTAAATACTTCATTAAAAATATAAACCGGTTTTATATCGTATTCATGACCGATGTATGACTCAATGGCCTTAGTGGCACTAATGTGCCCCCCGCCGCCGCCGCTCGTAAAAATAATTATTTTTTTCTTCATAATTATTAATACTAGCGTATTTATTTAAAATAGTCATTTTTTTGGCATTTTTACCTGTTTTTGTACGTTCAAAAGAGGTAAAAATTTACTCATAAAATCATTAATAAGTAGCGTGTGACTATAAAATAAGGGTAAGAGTATTGGTCTTTGATGTTGATTCAGACAGAAAATCGACCTGAGGCTCTGATTTCAGATAGTACAAAAGGATTTCCAACTTTGCCAAGCATATCAATCGGTGATAATAGATTAATGACTGTATTTTGGCCTGATTTAAAGATTTTTTTAGGGGCTGACGCTGCAGCATGCCGCGAAATTATGGCGCTACTTACCGGTAAAGAGGTAAGATCGCCTAGGAAAGAGCGGCGGTTGTTGAAATCGCAGCTGGGACTAACAACGGGTTGCTTTTGTATAGTTGAATGTAGTATGTATGCTCCTGCGCAAGAAGAAATATTAGAAGCACGATAAAAATAAAATTAGAAGGGGCTTATGTTTAAACATCAGCCCTTTTTGATTTAGATTCTGTCATTTTCTCTTTTAAAAAATCGACCAACTCAGGACAATAGGGAGAATAGCTATCTCGGATACCGCTTTCGAGTGCAGTTTGCCCTTTATTGTTTCTTGATTCAGGATCAAGCCCACGCTCTAAGAGTAATGCAATTAACGCTTTTCGTTGGTCAAAAAAGATCTCTTTTGTTTCAGGTTTTTTTATAAATTGTTCATTAATGTAATCTTTGAAGGATTGACACAAAAGCGCATGCAAGCACGTACTATTCCTATTGTCTTTTTCGTTAGGATCAACTCCTGCATCTAAAAGCACAGTCCAAAGACGAATGCGTTGTGCTGGCCATTCAGAATACAATCTATCAAAGACGCCGTCCCCTAACATATGCAAAAGATTGCGATTTTTACAATCAGCCCCATTGGAAATGAGCTCTTTTACTGTTTCAACTTGGTGCTCGATAATCGCCGTAACAAGGGGAGTAGCATTCGAATTGGGACATGTTAAATTAATATTTGCTCCGTTGGAAAGTAACATTTTTGTTATTTCTAAACGAGAATCGCGATTCACTGAGGTAAAAAGAAGCGGTTGATTATAATAATCAGGATGCGGATCATTTATTTTTTCCGGTGCAGTAGCAATAATGGTTCTGACTATATTAAGAAGTTTTTGATGGTCTTCAACCTCACGCTCTTTTGCCTTTTTTTTCATTTTCTCTATTTCTTCTGGCGTGTACTCAGGCATACAGAGCTTGGGCGGGGGTGAATAAGGGACGTCAGATACTGTATGAATATGAGCCACGGCAGTAGATTCGCTTACGCTTTGGTCGCCGCAACAACAGAATGATCTTAATGCGTTGGTGAGAGTTCTCAATGCTGAGGACTTTCGTGGAGGGCCCTCCATTGCAGAAAGTGAAAAAACACAAAAGAGTAAAATACTTTTTTCCATCAATTCTCTCTAATAGTAAAAATTAATTTTAGTAATAGGGTAGAATGATTTAATATTTTTAAAAGTATTTATTTTACATCCAAACTCTCTTGATTTAAGTTACTCTGATTCTACCGATGAATATATTCTTTGAATTGGATACTGTCCAGCCGGTGGATAATGAGGTTGAATATAGGTGGGATATCCATCTTGTTGATGGGTATCTAGGCATATGAAGCGGGCAAATTTGCGCTGTATGCGCCGCAGTAACGGCAAACGCTGTTGTGTTGGCAGATGCATGGCACTTATCGAAACGGTGAAGAGAATTATAAAATATTTTTTCATGAGATAATAACAAGATAAGTACTTAATTTTTATATTATTTCCCAATACAAAATTCTCTGAAAATCATATCCATGCCAGCTTCACTAATTGCTTTGCCCGACAATTCTGCCAAATGTGCAATTGCATCATTAAGATGAATGGAAAGAAGTTCATACGCAACCGGTTTTTGTGAAAGCATGATAGTAATATCAGTTAATTTTTGTTCAAGTGCCAGTAAAAGATTGTGCTGGCGTTGATTCAATAAGAAGGGTGATTCGATTGATGCAAAGAGTGTTGCAATTTTTTGTTCAATTCTTTGCTCTAAACTGTCAATGTTTTTTCTGTTTTGACTTGAAACAAAAAGAGTATCATGAGCAGTACTAATCGCAGCATCTGCTTTGGTGAAGACCTGAATTATTTTATGAGCATATTGTTCGTTAATCTGATCATATACAATATTTTCCTGAATCGTTATTTCTCGTGAGCTATCATAAGCCAAAATGATAATATCTGCTTTGTGAGCTTCTTCTAAAGAGCGCTTGATCCCTTCTTGCTCAATAATATCATCGGTTTGGCGCAATCCTGCCGTATCAACAAGCGTCCAATAGTTTCCATTTTTAAACAGGCCTGCTTCAATAACATCGCGCGTAGTACCTGCTTGTGCATTAACAATTGCACGATTTTGGTTTAACAGCGCATTAAACAATGAGGATTTACCGGCATTAACTGAGCCAATAATCGCAACGCGAATTCCTTGGCGAATATGCTGCTGCTGATTGAATGTCTTTTTTATCGAAGTAATTTTATTTTGAACTGATGTAATTAATTGCATTATCTGTGGCGCGAATTCCATCTCTTCATCTAAGAATTCAAAACTTGCTTCGCAGAGAGCTAATGCTTTGAGTAAATCTTTTTCGAGCGTTGCTAGCCATTGCGAAAAGCTGCCTTCTAACTGCGCTAACGATTGTTTTAATGCCATTTGTGTTTGCGCATGAATCAACTCATTAATTGCTTCTGCTTGGATCACATCGATTTTTCCACTCATTACGGCGCGTTTAGAAAATTCGCCTTCTTGGGCTAATCGTGCTCCGGCGCGTATAGCTAAGGCATTAATTTCTTCAATAATGAATTGATTGTTATGACAGGTAATTTCAACAGTATCTTGTCCGGTGAATGTTTTTGGCCCCCGCATTAACAGAAAGAGAACATTATCTGCAACTGATGATTGGTTGACGATTGATCCATAGTGAATGGTATGTGAAGGTAGATCTTTTAGCTTTTTGCCTGAAGCAAGGTTACTTATGCGATCTGCAATTTCAATCGCATTGATTCCGCAAATGCGTAGAAGCGCAATCGCCCCGCTACCGCGGGGCGTACATTGTGCAATAATTGTTTGTTCATCGTGAGAGAGAAGCATAACCTTCCATTTATATAAAGAGCAAATTTATTTTTTGCTTTCTAAAACGATGCGTAACCCGCGCAACGGTTTGTTTGTTTTTTCGCGTAATGATTCCATTGCTAAGCTGCTCCAGCTTTTCAATTGGGTTTCTTCTTGACGCGCATCATCGTTTACTTGATTGTCTAAAGAAAGTTTTAAATAGTTATTTGAAACGTGAGTGGTAAGATTAATTTCCGGTTTGCCCATCAATACGAGCGTTTCCTTTACCCATTCTTGTACGTTTTGTACCATGTCTGGTGTCCAGCTATCGCGTGGTTCATCGTTAGCATAGCGTGGAGCTGATGCATCCCGATTATCTCGATTGTCGCGACGATTGTCACGGCGATCTTCATGGCGACGGTTACCTTCGCGCCGATCATCATGTCGACGTTCTCTAAATTCTTGGCGTCTTTCAGGACGTCCTTCATGACGCTCCTGGCGCTCAGCGTTTTGTTCGGGGCGTTGCTCGCGATTTTCAGTGCGCTCAGCGGGCTTTTGATGAACATCATGGCGTGCTTCGCGTGGTTCTTGTTGACGGCGCGGGTGTTCATGGCGGCCTTCAGCTCGAGCTTGAGCATCTTGTTGTGGACGGCGATTATCATGAGTTTTTTGATGAGATTTTTGTTGCATCGGGCGGGCAGCGATATGGTCCTTTCCTTTGTGAGGAACTTCATTAAAGAAAAATGCTATTTTAGCTGATTTTTCCGTTTTAAGACCAAAAAAAGTGGTTTTTGGATGTTCAAGGATTTTTACTGTGAACTCTTGTGGTTGACCGGCACGGTTCCAAGCATTTTCAATTGCTTTACTAATAGTTGATGCTTCTTCCATTATTGATTTCATTTATAAACCTTTGGTTTTTAGTATCTGATGCCCACGTTAAAAAGGCGATTCTTTAAGGCTTTTTTGTACTTTGAACGGTAAGTTATTATTGACCTTATCAAGAATTTTTCCTATTGCCAATTTAATATGTTTTTTGGGACTTAATTTGATGATTTTTTTGTGTGTAGATTAAGGCTTTTTGCTTGATTATGCCATCTTGGACTTGCCGTGTATACGGCGTCCTTCGACAGGCTTAGGATGAGCGAGTCGGGAGAAGACTGGAGCGGGAAACGGGACTCGAACCCGCGACCTTTGCCTTGGCAAGGCAACGCTCTACCAATTGAGCTATTCCCGCATTATTTCATAATACCAGTCCAAATGTATCATGGCAGGTGTTTTTGTCAATAAGATGCTGCCTTTTGAAAGAAAAAGCCTGCAAGAAAGGCATTCTTAATTTTTGGAGATTTCAGATAGTCAATAATATTGAATTTTTACTATGCTTTTTCATACAATATATATAAAGGTTGTTTTGCCATTTGAATGGCATAACGAGTAAAAAGAGGGAAATTGGTGAAGTATTTATTCTTGTTTTTTTTCATCTCGCTATCGCTTATTCCGATGGAAGCCCCGCAGTCAGAACTATCACCGGAGCTTCAAACAGCTATGGAGAGGGCGCTTGCCGATTTTGAAAGGGATGAAGCATTAATGAAGCTAAAACAACTATTT
>CAZPZX010000045.1:0-8513 GCA_964591235.1 uncultured Pseudomonadota bacterium | reverse complement strand
TAATTAACTTACTTATTTCTTGAGCACCTTCAGACATTTTTACTTTTTTAGAATCGTTCATCATGCGGTTCCAATAGTTGCGCATCTTTTCACGAGTACCATGAACTTTACCACGAACTTTATCAAAAAATGATTTCATGTTTGTCTCTCCTTTATTTATTTTTTTGCTTCAGCTTCATAAAAAGGCATATTTGCCTTCAAAAGATTAATAATTTGATCGAGATCATGTATCAATTTAGTTTGATTATATAGCTCTAAATTCTTTCTGTAATCTTGAGCAAGCTCGAGCGCTGTTTTTATCTGATATTGATTGAAGGGCTTATTATATAATAGATCCCAAACTTGATTATAATCAAGAAAATGTATTGCGCTCGTTAAATCCCATTCCCTTACCGGCTCCATAGCATGAATATGAGCGGCAGTCATGAATAGCAATAAAAAAACTTTTTTCATGTTTTTTCCATTTATACTTGTAATTCTATCAACTTACGGTGCCTCAAAACAATAAATGTAAGAATTCGATGATAATTATTGTTATTATTTAGCTGTCTAGATAAAAATCAAGCAACTCAATAATGCGCTTAAGTTTCTGCACTCTTTGAGGATTATTGTGCGCCGCTTGCAGTTCTTGTCTTGCAAAATCAAGGGCAACTCTTACTTCATTACGAGATACTTGTTCAACCAACTCTCTAACTCGGTTTGCATCAGCTAATCGCACCGCTGTTAATAAATCTTGTTCATACAATTGATCGCGTTTTCTTTTGATTGGATTACTGGGCTTATCCATGGCATATGCTGATACAGCAATCAATGATAAAAGTAATAGCAATTTTTTCATCACAACCTCCTCAATAAAATAAGGCCACGAAAAATCGTGGCCTTATAGCTTTTAGTTTATCGCAAATCTTGGATATTCCAGCTTGCATCAACAGATTCTACCGGTTGAGCGGGAGCATTATTATATGATCTATTATCTTGAGCGCCTTGATTTATTCCAAGACCTTGCGCATCCCAATCGGCATCGATCGGACGGGCATTTCTTGAAGTTGTTTCAGTTCTTGTTTGAACAACCGGTCTATTTCCTAACAAACTTTGATTGGTCCATCCTGCATCAACACCCATAGAAAATGCATTTGATATACCTAATACTAATAATGCTACTAATAATTTCTTCATAATTCCTCCTTTTAATTTGAGCCCCTTTTAGCGGCTGCTTTGGATATATAACAACAACATTTTAATTATTTAATCTATTGCAATTTAACAAATGGATGTTCTATTCGATATAATTTTGCTTTCAATAAATTTTGAATTTCTTCACTGTTAGATCCAGATATTCCAGAAAGTTTATTTAATACGTTTTGCAGTTGTTCTTTCGAGTATAGATTATCGCTCAATAATTTTTTTACTTGCTCAAGCTTACCTTCCTTAGCAGCGGTATAGAGTCTAGCTTGAGGACTAGAATCCAATGGTCTTGAAGCTACCAAAGGAGAATCTAGAGGCCCCAGGCGCATTGCCCCAATATTTAAGACACCAGAAACAAGTACTATTGCTAATAATTTCTTCATAAATCCTCCATACATAATCTAAGCAACCTTTTTGGCATGCCTCAATCTAAAAATAGCATATAAAACCCCTATAAATAAAGGGTTTTTAAGACTTTTTAAAAGACAAAATTCAATATATTGTTAGTCTGTAGGTATGAATCTTTTAGTCTATATACACAGATTTATTAAAAATCTGATTAATTTTATTCATATTCAGCTGTTTATCACACTGATTTCCATTCCTATTCTACTCTGTTGGGGAATGCCGATTTCAATGCTCACGTTTGCGGGCAATTTTTTATTAAGCCCCATGCTAACGATATTTCTGCTGCTTTCATCACTGATTTTTTTTAGTGAACTGCTCCACATTCCTAATAGCTTTTTAATTTATTTGCTGGAAAAAACCTGTAACTGGTGGCTTTGGTTAATGGGATTTGGTACCAAGGAATATTTAGTTGCTCTTGCACAACCTTCAATAATCTTTATCATTGCTATTCCGGCATGCGCGCTCTTAATTTTGCATTTTAAAAAAAATAATAATCCGCTGCGCGGTATTATTGCCTATTCATGTTTGATGATAATCACACTGCTCATTTTAAAATACAATACTAAACCTGTTGGGCCTTTGAGCACGTTTGAATGCAATAATGGTGCTGTCACTATTGTTGCCTGCAACAATAAGATCACGCTCATCGATCCGGGGGTAATCGGCAGACGTATATCTGCACCTTCCTGGTGTGAATACAAGCTTATGCCATATCTGGCAAAAACGTATGGCACAACCACTATCGATCATCTGATTATCATGCAACCCAATAAAGTTATCTTTGATGCTCTTTCAGAGTTAATTGAAAAAATAACAATTTGCCATATTTGCATTCCTGTTTGGGAAGGGAAAATTCCGGACCACTGGTGGAAGAGCTACGCACGGTTTCGTCGCATCTGCCTCCAGCATGAGATTAAAATCTCTTACATGGGTGCCCCACCATACACCCTCGATTTGGGGGAACAAAATCAGCTGACTATTACGCCGTTAGTGGACCGTATTAAACTTCAAAACGGCAGCTATCCTATCCTTGATCTAGCGGGCAAAATCGAAGATTTGAACCTGAAAGTATATTCTGCCAAGTACAAGACGCCAACCACCAACATGCAAAAAACCCTTTAATCTATTGCATTTTTGCCCTTTTTATTGCTACATTCAAAGTGTAAATTGAGGTTAGTTATGACCGATTTTTGCACTTGGTAAATACATGGCAAAAAGGGTCAAATGAGGAGAGAGTATGAAGAGCTTAAAATATGCATTATTAGCCCTATCTTTATTAGCAGGTAGCGGATTAGTTGCCGAAACGAAAGCGCAAGCAGCAAAACGTAAAGCTGCTGCCGCTAAATTAAAAGAACATGAAAAACAGTACAAAGCTAAAAAAACAAAAACTGAAAAAGCTGCGTACACTAAAAAACCAGTAAAACATGAAACTAAAAAAGTGGCATACGCCAGAAAAGCTAAAACGGTAAAAACTACACCAACAACCAGAGCTAAGACTGCTGCAAAACCACAAGAAAAATCGTATTTTAACCAAGTAACCGATGCCTTAGGGTGGACAGGTACAACAACGGGTGCGGTGGCCGCGGCAACAACAACTGCAGCAGTTGCAGGAACTGTTCAACATCGTGGGCCTGAAGGCTTCTACGAGCATCACAAAATGCCTTATCACTGGAAACAAGGTTGGACCGGTGGATATTATAATGGCGAATGGCAATTTGCTGGTCACAATTTACAATGGTGGTACCAAAATTATCCATCATACTATAAAAACGTAGTGCGACCTGAAGCGACAAAGGCCGGTATTACTGAGCGTCAGCACTTTGCACACGAAGGTCTTGGCTTTACAAAAAAGAAATAACTATTTTAAAAAGGGCTGCGTAATTTGCAGCCCTTTTTCTTGTCACCAAGCTTTTATTTATCAAAGCGATAAACACCTTTGCAAGCCAGCTCTTTTATCGGCTTTCTTCCTGAAGGTTTTTCCATATTTTGCATATACTCAGGCAGTTCTTTTACATCACCGGGTATACCTATTGCGCACATTGCTTCAATAGTGCAATATTCGGGTATATTCAGCGCCATACGAGCCTTTTCATAGTCAAAACCACTCATTCCATGCACAACCAATCCCATCAGAGAGCCTTGTAATGATAAATTTTGCCACGCAGCTCCCGTGTCGAATGATGCACATGCATTAGTACCACCATGACTTGAACGGGTATCAGAAACAATAATCATAAGCACAGCAGCATTTTTGCACCATGCTTGATTAAAAGGAACCAATACATCAAATAAAAGATTCCATTCAGGGGTATTTCTATGAGCATACAAAAAGCGCCATGGCTGTTCATTATATGATGAGGGGGCCCAGCGCGCCGCCTCTAATAATGACCACAGCTGAGCATCATCGATTGCCTGGCCTGACATTGCCCGCGGTGACCAACGCTCTATAAATATACGATCCACACGATCGGTTCCACTGCTCGATTCAGGCTATTTTGAGCCAAGACTGGCGCACCTATACATACGAGACTTAGCGTTAACATTTTAATCATTATTTCTCCTAAAAAATGAGTAATTGGAATCCAAATAATACCTTGCTAATCGAAACTTGTATTGGGGAAGTAGGTTTGGTGAATATACCAAGAATAAACCCCCAAATCAAAGGGCAAAACTAACCTATAAAACTCTTGTCTTCTTATCCAAATAATTGCTATTATGAAATTAGATAATTGTTTTTAAAAAATTATAATTTTAATAGAAAAAAGGACAGATCATGATCTTTAAAAAATTAGTAGCAATAATAATGCTTATTACTCTTATTACTCCCGCAATTCAAGCACGTGGTGGCCATGGCGGCGGCCATGGTGGGCATCACGGCGGACATCATGGTGGACATGGTGGTCATGGTAGACATGGGGGATATGGTCGCCATGGGTACTATGGTCGCGGTGGCTACGGATACGGCGGTTGGGGATATGGTGGTGCGGTTGCTGGCGGTGTATTAGCCGGGGCAGCATTAGGTGCAGCAGCATCAAATGCATATAACAATGATGATTACACATCTTATCCGGTAAATTATAGCAATCAAACTGTGGTAGAACAACCAATTGATAGTGATGAAGATTTAATGGATATCGAATAAAAGGCAATATCATGAATAAGTTAGTCGTTGCTTTTATTATTATGCTGAGTGCATTACCGGCAGTCGGCGTGGAAGCTGAAATTGATAATCAACCCGAAGCACGATTTTGTCGGTATCAAAACGGCGAGTGGCTCTTTTGTGGTCATAATCGTGAATGGTGGGATTTAAACCACCCGGGCGTTTGGGAAAGATACGGAATTATAACACGATGGAATGATAGAGAGAGCTTTTCCGACGTTTCTGAGCAAGATTTGATTTCAGGCTTTGAGCGCGGCATTTATAATTCACCAAAATAATGAGTAAAAAAGGAGAGTAGAGATGAAGAAACTTATAGGAATACTTTTAATGCTCCTCGTGGGCGTTAATGGTATCGCTGCCCGTGGTGGCGGAGGTCGTGGTGGGGGTGGATTTGGTGGCGGCGGTCGCGGATTTGGCGGTGGCGGCTTTAGCCGTGGTGGCGGATTTGGTGGCGGTCGCGGATTTAGTGGCGGCAGTATTGGTCGCTCAAGTTCATTCGCAGGACATAATTTTGGAAGATCTGGATATGTGGGCACCGGATACACCGGTGGTATCGGACGTTCAGCATATGCAGGAAGAACTGCTAACTTTTCTAACGCAGGCAGAACTGCAAACGTAGGTAGAGCTACCGGATATACCAGTCGTCCAACCGGGTATAATCGCGCATCACAAGTGACTGCGGGACAAACAGCTAAAACTGCGCAATTAGGAAGAACTGCTCAAGCAGGAAAACTAGGCCATGCAGGAACCGGACAAATTGCAAAAACAGGACAAGTTGGTAAAGCAGGCCAAGGCCAATTAGGCCGTGGCGGACATGGACAATTTAATCAAGCGAATAAAGCTTCCGGATTAAATAAACAGAACATAGCAAACAAATCACATTTATCACACGCGCAATCTTCAGCAAAACAAAACTTTGCGAAAAATTCAAAACTTTCACATATCAATAAACAAAGTGCCCATAACATGGTTAATAAACATGGCTGGAACCACTGGCACCACGGCCCATGGGGCTGGAATGCCGGATGGTGGGGCCTGGGAGCTTTAGGACTTGGCTTATGGCCATTAGGCGCTTGGGGTTGGGGTTGGAACTGGGCTTGGTGGAACGGTGTATGGTGGTGGGGCGGAGCTCCATGGTGGTGGTGGTATGACTACGATCCGGTATACTTCACGCAAACGGTATACCCAGCATACGTAGCTAACTATCAAGACGTTTCTGGTGATCAAGTTCCCAACTATTGGGATATTAATAACCAAACATCTGATGCTATAACAGTTAATGCAAAAAGTGGCGACCAAAACGTCCTGATACAAGTTGGTGAAACCAAACGTGTGTTCCACACACCGGGTAATAATCAATTTACGGTCATTACAAGTATGGGTGCTACTGAGCACAATAAGCCTGATACAAAAGTAATTATTAAGAATACACCATCGGTAAATGTACCATCAGCAAAAAATGATGCTATGGACATTGAAGAACCAATGGATGTAGAAGCGTAATTTAAATAACGGGGCGGGATTATATTCCCGCCCTGAGGATTTACTATGAAAAACTTAGTTATTATGTTCATCCTCAGTCTATCAATTATCACAAGCTCTCTAATGGAAGCTCGTAATCGTATTTATTCTAATTCAAATATAAATGGAAGAAGTTGTGGCACTGCATGCAACAGCAGCGTTTGTAATACGTGCTTGCAAGATCGCAGCGGTTGCTTTTGCTGCAATCAAGCACCCTATTGTGGGCCCTTGCCACGACCACTGCCGGGTCAATACGATTCATGGAAAGATAATACTAAAATAGGCTTCTGGAATTTACCTCCTTGCGCTCCCCGCAACGATTCAAAATTCCGTGGCTATTTATACAAAGGTATGTGGTGGGATACTACCGGCGTTCGCTATTGGGCAATCAGAAATAGTACCAATAATACGATCACCGTTGAAGGACTGGCAGGCGGAGAAATCAAAGATATTCCGGCCGGCGATGTTGTTAACATCAATCGCGGCGAAAGCTATCAATTTAGAGTGCAAGCACCGGCTCGGCGGTTTGAACTGTTCGGATCCGATGTTCATAACATTGAAATCGTAATTAATTTACGTGGCGATTTAGATTTTCGTGAAGAGATTCAAAATACTCCAACGAGTGCATCAGGATCTGCACGATCATATCGCGATTCAGATATGATAATTCCTAAGTTTTAATTAAGAGCGGCAGAATGTTGAATCAATTAAAAATTATATGCACAATTATGTGCATCATGATGATTCAAAAAGCTTCTGCTGTCTTTTTTACCGCAGAAGTTCTTAAAGAAAATAACTTTAGGGTAATAATTCTGGGAGATGTGCATACAATCAATGCTCCTGAAACTACTACTCAGCAAAAAAAGGATATAGTAACCTTCTCAAAAAAGAATAATGCATATCTAATTGTCGAAGATTTTACCAGACATGAAGAAACCGATCCAAAAGTTATTAAAGAATTAGAAGAATTAGGTCAAATAGCGCATAAATATAATATGGCAGGATTATGTAGTTTATGCAGCGCAGAAAATATAAAAAGCTGCAGTTGTGAATTTAGATATGCCAAAAACATCCGGGAGGAAATAAAAGAAAATGAGCGAATACTTAATAGATTGAAAGCGTTTGACAACCCGGTTGCTCAAAAACTTTTAGAAATTTATTGGGGAAAACACAATGCCTTAGTCTCTACTAATGAATATTCTAAATTTAATACAAATGCACTATTTGAGTTTTATACTGCTTATAAATTTTGGAAAGCACTGCAAGAAGGCAATAATTCTTTATATATTATAGTGGTAGGGGCCGCTCATGTACGGCCGATTTCCCAACTCATACAAATCATTTTAGAATTTGAATTAGTAGAAAGAAAAAATTATTTCAAACGGCCTGACTTTTTTGGATCACCTAAAAAAAATAAAGAGCTACTGGATAGAATGATTCAAATAGCGATTGACAATGCGCTTGATCTTCCAAAATTCTTTGATGAAGCACTCAAAACACAGCCAATCAGTAGTAGATTGTAATATTTAATTGTTCTTCTTATTAATTCACTATAAAATTGCTGATTGATTTTGAAACCCTCATCAAATCAGTCAGGATTTTTAATGAAGTATGTCTTTTGTATTATCTCTCTTTTCATGATTCACGCTATTAGTGCTGCAATGGATCGCGATCAAAAACAAAATTTGATACACAAAGCTCAGCATTCAAAGCAATTATGGGCTGACCCCGAAAATATATCTCATGGAATCTATCTAGCAGAAGTTATAAATATTGCAGGCGCTCCTATACGCATAAGTGAAATGGATTTTATGCTAGTCGATACTCAGGAAGAATTAAAAGCTGAAATCAAAGATGATAACAGCATTAATCCTCGTTTAGTGACATCACAAAAAACGTATAAGACTAATAAAATTCCCTTATCTATTCAATTGAGTAATAACAGTGAAGTAGCGTGCCTAAAAGTTGAGCATTTGCTCTACCCACACCTGTTTAAAATACTAACTATTGTGCGGACTTACGAAAATAACAGATGTATCATTGAAGCTCTTAATGATTCAAAAGTAATACATACTGCACAGTTTGCAAATTACTATCAATTACCCAAAATAGTAACCAGAGCTCGCATTACACTCACACATGAAGATTTTAACACTATTGAAATTGCAACTAATACCTTTTCGTGCCAATAGAGGACTTGATGAATTACATAAAAATACTATCCCTATCTCTTTTGATT
>CAZPZX010000044.1:0-9070 GCA_964591235.1 uncultured Pseudomonadota bacterium | reverse complement strand
TTGCAATCATCAAGGAGATTGAGATTTGGCAAATGTGAGTTCCATAAATGCACAGGTATCATACAGCTCAACCTTTAATCCCTCAGAAAGATTTAGTTTGCCGACCATCTTCTTATAAATAGAAATTAACGCTTGCAAACAAGGACTATCATCTTTAATGCGCGTTACGAACCAATGCATTTTCGTGGGTTTTTTGCGCAGAATATTAGCAATACATTTTGAAAATAAATTAAATCCAATGTTATTTTTTGTTTTGCGATATGCCATATCTACTGATAATTTTGAAAGGTACCAATAGCCTTTGTTTTCTTTTTTATATTTAACTGAACCAATTTTTATACCATTTGCAAATGCACAAATCTTAAGATGTTTACTCGTCTTAAATGGATGGCTATAGGTTATAGTTTCAGTTTTGATTGGTTCTTGCATACTCCATACTGACGAAGAAATAGTGCTTACGATTAAAAATATAACTAATGCTAAACGCTTGTTCATCTTATTCTTCCGTTACTTTTGTAAAAGCAATGTCATGTCAACTTTGCTCAATTCAGGACCATAAGCATCACTTTCAGTTACCGTGTAATCAGATGAGTAGGGTAATTTGCTAATAATTTTTTTATAAATAGAGACAAGCGTTTTTGTATCTAAATCATCTAATGGGTTTATTGTCCAACAAATCTGTTTGCATCGATGCTTTCGTGCGTCATCCATAAATTGCCGAAATAGATTATAACCAACGTGTTCTTTTTTATGGTTGCGCCATTCTGAATCAACTTCGAAAAGAATGATTTCTGCTTTTTGCCAGCCGTCGTATTTATACACAATCCAACCGATTGCATCATTATCGTATTTCGCATTAATTTCTGTTTCTTTATTATCAAGAGCTGGTTGCGGGCCTTGATAAGTGATTTTAGACAGTGGGGCATTCATGCCAATAATTGATGGAGATGTTAGTGCAAGCATGCTTGCTAAAAGTAATTTCTTTATCATAATTTCCCCTCTTATTTTTTGACAGACAAAGTCATTTCTACTCGTAAGGGAGAACCATACGGCTCACTTTTAGTAAATATGAAAGTGTTTGACTGAGTTAAATTCTTGACCATTTTTTCATAGATCATGCAGACCATTTTAAGGTCGAGATCTTTATCTTGAGGAATAACGGTCCAGCTAATTGTAGGACATTGCTTTTCAAGGGCATGGTTGATGCATCGTTGAAATAAGTTTTGACCTATTCTTGTTGTTTTATTGTTTCGGTATTTACTTGTTACTTCAAAAAGACTGATTTCAGTTTGTATGAATGGGCGCACTTCATACATGATCGAGCCTACTTCAAAGCTCCCATCAAGCGCATTAATCTCATAATTATTCTTACTATACGTTTGTTGGGGACCTTCATACAGGATTGTTGTTTTTGGTTCCATTGATTTGCACTCAGCAAATGATAACCCAAACATGAGTGCTAAAAGTAATTTCTTTAACATTCAAACCTCCATTATATTTTTTTAGCTACAAGAGAAATAATTGAAATCGTTGCTAACAAACAAAGGGGGAGTTGTATCATGATTTCTGCATGGCCGTATCGTAATGCGGGATTTGCAATATTAAGTGATTGTAATGACTGGCTCACATCGCTGTGGGGATCGCTGATGTTAATAAGTGCTTTAATATTTCCAAATATTGAAATTGCTGCAGCTAATTGAAAGCCCAGACTTTGATTCTGATTAAATATTGAAGCGCGTAATCCTTTAAGGGCAGCTTGTTTAAAGCTTTTATTATTTGAAAGATATTCAAATAATATCGTATTAATTTTTAATGATCCGATACTTGCCAAAAGTCCTGCCACGGGGCCCGCGAGTGAAGTCAGTGCATCTCTTCGCGCATATGATTGAGGGGTAAAAGCTGTCTCGTTAGTAACTTCTGTTCCACTGATTCCATTAAGGGGTAACACAGGGTCTATTTCAATGAGGTACGTTTCGCCTTTGAGTGCTTTTGCGGCAACTTTATGTCCTAATTCATGCGTATAGGTTAAAATGTAAGCAAGACCATACGTTTTTAAAAGAGCGCTTGAAGTATTAATAATTTCTGAGGCTGTCTTAGGGATAACCAATTGCTCCATTGCTTGTGCCGATGGGGCAATTAATCCAAAAATCATTGGTAAAAATAGTAATTTCTTTAACATTTTTTCCTCCATTTCCTAGGGCCATTTACTCCCTATTTTCTACTCTTTTTAAGTATACCCGAATGTTTCTATTTGTCAATTGTCTGATCGACTCTTTGAAGGAATAATTTCAATCGCCGATAATCATTGCCAGTCAGGAGGGAATAGGTGTTTATAAACTCGGGCAAGCAGTCATTTTTGAGGCATTTTTGCTCATTTTGACTCTTTAAAAGGGCCAAAAGAAGCTCATCGACGTTTATAGGACCAGAATAGCCAAAAATTAAGGGCAAATAGTTGTTTTGCGCAAAAAATTGCCTATATTCTTCAGGGCTGGCAATCGTTAAAAATGAGTGAATTTTAGGGGGTTCTGGAGGCATTAAATAGTGGATTTTGCCCTTTTCTTGATAGCCCAGGGCAAGGCAGGAAAAGCTGGTTTTTAAAAACTCAAATATCTGGGGTTGTTCAGCCATGAGTTCTTCATGGGTCTTTTGATAAGGAAAGGGATAGCGTCCGGGTTCCATAGATCCGGTTTGGATCTGATAGACCAGGCCAAAGATGGGTTTTAATCCATTTTCAACGATGACTAATGAACCAAATTGAGGAGTATTATCCCATTTCCAGCATTGGCCGGTAAATGTCTGTAATGAAGATTCGATAATTTCTGCAAATGGTTTTAATGTACTCACGGATGTCCTTATTAATTTATCCTGAGTATATCAATTGATTAAAAATTGAAAATTTTTTAACTATATTTCATCTGTTTGATTATTGAAGATGAGTTTCATATGTTTGCGGGGATTGTGCATACCGATTTCTTTTCCTTGCTTCAATTCATATGAATTTGAATTTTCGAGTCTACGCACTATTTTTTCATAGATGGTGCAGATGGTAGCAAGGTCTAATTTATTAGAAGGAATAGGATTTGCGGTCCATTCTAATTCTGAATAGCCGCGGCTTAAAACATGATCAACACATTTTTGAAATAGGCGCTGTCCAACGCGTTCTTGCTTGTTATTATTTTGATAATCTTTTTGTACTTCAAAATGTAAAATCGTTGCTTTTCTTTTTTCTAAAGTATATTCAATGTGGCCTATTTCAGCTGTGCCTAAAGAAGCAGCAATTTTAAAATCTTCGCAGCTGTACGTTTCTATGGGATCGCTGTAGCTTACCGTTGCTTGTGTCGGCTTTTCCATTGCATGATTTGAGCCTGCAATTGGGGCAATTAAAGTTATAATTACTAATAATTTCTTAAACAGTTTCATAATTTCTCCATTCAGACCTGTTTGAAAATGAGCTTCATATCAACTTTGGGATTATGGTCACCATATTCTTCCCCTTTAACCAATTGATATAAATCAGCATGTTCTAATTTTTTGACCATTTTTTCGTAGATGGTGCAAATACTATCAATAGTTACATCGCTAATAGGATTTGCAGTCCATTCTAATGCTTTATAATTGTGTGCAACAACATCGTTTACGCATGCTTGAAATAAATGTTGGCCGACGCGTTCTTTTTGGTCATTGCGATACTTTTTATGAACGGTTAACAGAGCAATTTCTGCTTTTTCTTTCGTTAAATAATAAGTAAGGTATCCAATTTCTGTTTTACCAGCATGGGCGCTGATTTTAAAATGTTCTTGGCAGAATGTTTGTGTTGGGCCTTTATACGTTATCGGCTGTTTTTCCATTGGATGGCTTGTGCCAGTAAAAGCTGCTAAAGCTGTGATGGGAAATAATAGTTTTTTGAGTATTTTCATAAAATCCTCCATTTATTATAAATGTACCATTTAGTTTCTATTTGTCAATTTAAGGCTGTGAATGGAGCATTTAAAACAGACTTTGTTGATTTTCAGGTAGAAAATCATCCAAAATAGCCGCCTCTGGGGCATGTAAACGGCCCAAGAAGCTGTTTCTGTGGATAATAAGCTGATTTTTGCCTTCTAAAAGGATTCGCTTATGGGCAGGGGTGGAATAGCCTTTATGGGAACCCAAAAGATAGCCGGGAAATAGGGCATCCAAGCGGGCCATCATGGCATCTCGCTTAACCTTGGCTACGATAGAGGCGGCCGCAATAGTGCTGGACCGACGCTCTCCAAAAGGGAAATAATGGACGGGAATATCACTGAAAGAAGTGTCTGCCAGGTTTAAGGGCATGGCATCAATGATAATTTTTGAGGGTTTTTGCGGTGTAATAGCCAGTAAATGAACCAGCGATTTTTTCATAGCCACTAAGGTTGCATGCCAGACATTTTTGCTATCAACCATGCGATGGTGCACAATGCCCAGGCTATACATGCAATTTTTCTCAATCCATTCAAACGCTTTTAGGCGCTCCTCAGGAGTCATTTCTTTTGAATCTTTAAGTAATCTACTTGGTTTTTTATCAGAAGGGAGAATAACAGCAGCGGTAACGACCGGTCCGGCAAGACATCCTCTGCCAACTTCATCGAGCCCGCAAATGACTTGGTTGGCAGCCCATGCTTCGTTTTCAAAATAATTCTTATTGAAACGATCTTTGACTTTTATCAGTGTAGATGCAGGTTTGAAGGTCAGGTTTTCCATTTGACAAGCCGAAAATATTGTGTACTATTAGAATTAAGTGCAGTAATTTTAACCAAAATATAATACATAAGATATCAGGAGGAGCACAGTATGTCATCAAGAAGTACTGAACTTAGAGTAAAAGAGCTTTTAAGAGAAAAAGGATGGACAACCAAAACGCTCGCAGAAAAAACCGGTATGTCCGAATCTTATTTAACGCACATTAAAAATGGAACTCGTCGTTGGAATGAAGATTCATTAAGAAAATTAGCTAACGCATTTGAAATCAGCCCAATCGATTTATTCGCACAGCGTCGCAAGCGCACTGACAATATCGATAGCAACGTAAGTATGCCTGAAAAATCAGATGTTGAATTAAAAGTTCAAATCGTACCGATCGTTGGTGATATTCCTTCAAATCCATCACCATACAATAATCAATTAATGCAAATTACCACCGGTTATAAAGATGTCTTTATCCCGGTATTAAATACAACCGATAGCTCAATGTTTGCATTGTGCGTCGACAATAACTTAATGTCTCCAACCTTTGTTAAAGGTGATTGCTTGATCATATCTCCGGAAGTTTGGGTTCGTTCAGGCGATATCGCAGCAGTGGAATACGGCAATGACACGACCGTTCGTGGCATCATGCAAGTAACTTACACTGATGATTTTATCGTTCTTGAATCGGTTAACCACAAATCTCCGCCGATTGCGTTGGTTCGTGGCAAAGATCATTTCAGAATTATTGGTCGTGTTATTGAACGCCATCAAAAGCTTGCATAAGCTTACTAATTCTTAAAATTAATGTGCCAGAACACTAGATTTTTCTAGATTTTCTGGCACATTTTTATTTATATATCCTTTCTGGATATGACTAAATAAGAGACATGGTGTCTCTTATAGTGGTAAAACACTTCCATTTAGTTCGGAGTTCTCTTATATGTATCGTTACGAAGCATTAATGCTTACCGTTCCCGAAGTTACTGCTGATGAAGCCAAAGCGATTGAGCAAGAGTTTAATCGTTTGGTAGCAGACAAAAAAGGATCAATGATATCCTTTGAACGCTGGGGCAAATATCGCCTTGCGTATCCTATCAAAAAAAATGATTACGGTGTTTATTTCTTAGCGCGTTTTGAAGCTGCGCAACCGGAATTGGTTGAAGGTGTTAAAACCTTACTTGATGTTAAGATGCATGAAGTAGTTATGCGCTCAATGATTTCAGCGTTAGATCCCAAAGGTTCTTTGGCATACCAACGCCCACAATCATTAGAAGAAGCGCCAGCTCGCGAAGTTGGCTCATTCATGAAAGACAGCAAATCAGACAGTATGTCTGATGGCGCAGATGATATGATGGCCTAATCATTTAAAGGATAAACATGACAAAGAAAATCAAACTTAAAATAAACGCTCGTTTACTCAAAAAAAGATTCCGCAAACAAGGTTTTGGTGGCAAAAAACACTGCCGTTTCTGTGGAAACGCTGAACAAGCTACCTTCCTTGATTATAAAAACGGAACGTTCTTAAAGAACTTCTTGACCGAGCGTGGTAAAATTTTACCGGCACGTATCTCTGGAAATTGCAGCTTGCACCAACGTGATTTAGCGCGCAATATTAGAAAGTCTCGCGTTATGTCATTACTGCCATATTCTGCAAGCCACTTCTAGTCGAGTGCTTTCAACTTAGAAAATAGTCCCGCCATTTAACGATGGCGGGATCGTCCTTTTAAGACCTTTTTTATCAAATTGCCAAATTGACAAGAAAATGCCTGTTTGATACTCTAAATAAGAATCAAAAGAGGTTACGGCGCGCAGCCGCTCCCATCTTAAAACCACCTTCATACTCGAGATAATAAATATGAATACCGACCGTTCACATATTCGTAATATTGCGATCATTGCCCACGTAGACCATGGTAAAACAACGTTGGTTGACCAACTTTTAAAGCAATCAGGAACCATTAAGGAAGAATCTGCTGAGCGTGTTATGGACTCAAATGATCTTGAGCGTGAACGCGGTATTACCATTTTGGCTAAGAACACCGGTGTTTTATACAAAAATTATTCAATTAACATTGTTGATACCCCAGGCCACTCTGACTTTGGTGGCGAAGTAGAACGAACCTTGCAAATGGTTGAAGGGTTCTTGTTGCTTGTTGATGCTGCTGAAGGGGTGTTGCCCGGCACTCGCTTTGTGTTAATGAAAGCGCTCCAGTTAAATTTAAAACCGATTGTTTTGATTAACAAAATAGATCGTAAAGATGCTGATATTGAGCGCACTGAAAGCGCAATTCAAGATTTGTTCTTAGATTTGGCGGCAAATGAGAGCCAGTTAGTATTCCCTCATTTATATGGATCAGGTAGAGGTGGGTATGCTTCAACCGATATGAATGCTCGTTCTGGAGATATGACTCCTTTATTTGAAGCGATTATTAAGCACGTTCCTGCACCAACGCCAAAAGCTGATCATTTACAATTTTTAACCACCAGTTTGGATCATTCTGATTTCTTGGGACCGATTGCGATTGGCCGTGTTTTTAGTGGATTTATGAAAGTCGGCCAGCAAGTTATTTGCTGCAAAGATGATTTTGTAAGCTCTCCTATCAAAATTACCAAAATTTATAAGTTCTTAGGCTTAAATCGTGTTGAAACGGATGAAGCGGGATACGGTGATATCGTTGCGATTACCGGATTTAATGATCCTGTTTCTATTGGCACCACGATTTGTGAAGTGGGCCATCCATTGCCACATCCGTATGTAAAAGTTGATGAACCGACGGTATCGGTTTATTTCTCGGTTAACGATTCTCCTTTTAATGGAAGAGATGGAAACCTATTAACATCGCGCCATTTAAAAGAGCGTTTAGAAAAAGAATTACGCGTGAACGTTGCATTACGTGTTGAGCCAACTGCATCTCCTGAATCGTTTAAAGTGTCTGGCCGTGGGCAATTACACTTGGGTGTATTGGTTGAAAACATGCGCCGCGAAGGCTTTGAATTATCGCTTTCAGCACCGGAAGTAATTTATAAAACGGTTAATGGTGTTAAACAAGAACCGATTGAATATGTGTTGCTTGATATTCCGCAAGAAAGCCAAGGTACGGTGATGGAAAACATGGGCCGCAGAAAAGCTCAGATGATTGGCATGCATTTATATGATGATGGCAGAATGCGTCTAGAGTATCATGTTCCTTCTCGTGCATTACTTGGATTTAGAAGCCAGTTCTTAACCGATACACGTGGTAACGGTATTTGTAACTTCAGTTTCCACGGTTATGAACCCTACAAAGGTGATATTCAAACGCGTAATAAGGGTGCAATTGTTTCGATGGAAACGGGTGAAGCAACAGGATTTGCCCTTGATAACTTGCAAGAGCGTGGAATTCTCTTTATTAGACCGGGCGATAAAGTATACGAAGGTATGATCATTGGCGAATCAAGCCGTGATGATGATATGGACGTTAACCCCTGCAAAGAGAAGAAATTAACCAACATGCGCGCATCGGGTTCTGATGATGCTATTAAATTAGCGCCATCAAAAACGATGGATCTTGAAATGTGCATGGAATGGATTCGTCCGGATGAGCTTATTGAAGTTACTCCGCACTTTATTCGCTTGCGTAAGAAGATTTTGCGTTCTGCATTAAGAAAATAATTATGTTTAAAAAAAGCTTAATAATGATGCTCTGTTTGCTTTCAAGCAGAGCATTTTCTTTGACCGATGAGCAAAAAATAGCTGCAATCGAAGTCGCAAAAAATAAATTTCAGCAATTGACTGAGCATGATAAGATGCAGGCATTTCAGTTTTTATATTTGAAATATTGTGAACACTCAGAAAAAATTATTGAATTACAAAAAAAGATAGAAGAGCTTGAAGCGCAAGACAAATTAACAACAAAATAACGAAAGAACTTCTATGAAAAAACTACTTTTGATCTTAACAGTTATATGTGTTTCATCCTCTTATTCACGCTCTGGATTACAACAGTTTGCAATCGCAATAAGTACGAATTTAGATGCGCATACCAAATGGCAAGAAAAAAAAGCACTTGAAGAGATACAAGCAGAGCAAGAATATTTCAACTTTTTTAAAAAATTCATATCAAAAAACGTGCAAACAGCAAAAAGTGCTGCTCATGCAACGGTTCAGGCAGTCGGTAACCAAGTGGAAAAACTTAAATATCTGCCGGTGCTGGTAAATAAACACATAGCAAATTTTATGAAGTTGCATGAGCAAGAATTCCAAGAAAATTACCAATTGCAGCAAGAACGCCTACGTCTGATTAAAGAATACATATGCTAAAGTATCAGTGCTGTTGATTATTTGAGCAAAAGGATTGTATGAATTTTGTGAATATTATACATA
>CAZPZX010000043.1:0-9168 GCA_964591235.1 uncultured Pseudomonadota bacterium | reverse complement strand
ATTTTCTGTTTTAATCCATTTTTGAAATTCTTTTTGAAAGTCGATGACGCTTTCTATAGCCGCAGGACTACCCATTTCTTCTTGGCTCGGATCTGCAGGGATAGGACTTGACGATGCGCTACGCGGCTCTTCAGGGCTTCCTGAGCGAGCAGCTATTAAACGTTGTAAATCTTCTTGTATTTGTATTCTTACCGGACTTGGTGGATATGCTTCATCCGATACTTGATTCATTCCAAATGCAGTAGTGGCAGTACACAGTACTGCCCATAAATATAATTTTTTCATATGAAACACCTCAGTTATAAAGTGATTTGTGGTTGTTGCTGGTGAGTTTGAGGGAATACGTGTACGTCACTTTCTGAAACCGATTGCGTAAATAATCCTGACAATTCAAACGCGCGAGCGAGTCGTGTTAAGCCAATTCCAGCACCAAAACGCGGGAACATATCTAATGCAAAATATTCATCAAGTTCTCGCATAACCCGTTCTTTGCCAAACTTGTTAAATAATATTTGTGAATACTGTCCATCCTTGATTGCTAAAAACTGTTCAAGCATAATCTGTTTGTTGGTCTCACGTTCTGCAGATCCAATAGTTTCCATACCATGCAATAATATGTCTATTTTATTAAAGATACCATTGCCACCATATTTCATATTCCAAAATGGATGAGTGCGCGAGGGGAATTTTTCTAAACTTATTGATGCGCCCAGTTCTTTATAAAGAATGCGTTCATGTTCATCTTCAATAATTGAAGTTTCAAATTTTTTGCAGGTATCTTCATAGTTAATCGAAGTAGGAATTTCAAACCCTAAATGAACCAAGAGTTCCTCTTCTAGTTTTTTTAAATCAGCAAATGTTCCATGTGATTCAAATTCAAACATAGGGAAAATACGCAAATGACGTCCTTCAATAATCACTGGCTCGTCGCGATAGCTGGTAGTTATGCAATAGCAGCCTTTCCAATCGGGATTTGTTAGTAATTCATATTCGAGCCACATTTGACCCGTTTGAGGTAACGGCCATACAATATTATTTAACGTGAATTGAGAAATTGTTTTAGGTTCTTCACATGCAGCTAAAATAGAAAGTCTTGATTGAGCGGGGACCTCTACAAAGCCTTTTTTTTCTTGAAAAAACTCTCTGAGGGCGCGAATCATTGTATGATACTGTATAGTATTTTTCATTGACTTCCTTTTTTAGAAATTTCCACAAATTGGATAAAACCTATCTGAAATTCATGGCTCCTGTCAACGCTCAAAAAAATTTGTATTTTTAACATGAGGAAATCACTATTTTTAAGATCAAATATAATTTTCTAAAAGGAGAAATTTATGAAGTATATATTTCTGTTGGTTATAATTACCAATCTGAATCTTGCAATGCAAAGGGTTGCTGTCTTACAAGTGCTTGCTGATGAAAAGACTGATTTAACTAAAAAAATAATTAGTGATGCGCTTAATGTTTTTAAACTGTCTAACGCAAAGTACGATAAACTGCTGGCTAGTAAGGCTTTATGGGGATTAGCTGCTGGATGGGATAACAGTTTTGGCAATGATGGAATATGCCTTGCAAAGCTATTAATAAGTGCCGGCGCAAATCCAAAAGAACAATTAGTAATACAAGAAGTGGCGAAAGCAAAAAGAGAAGACGGAAAAACTTATTATGTACCAGTAGGCGAGTATTATGAAGCTTCGGCATTTAATGCTGCGCATGGAACATTAAAAGAGTTTTTTGAATTAAGGATTAATTAAATGATCTAATGCCGCTTTCTGCATTTTTACTTGACCTGTTTGTACACCGCTGCTGAATGATTCAAAGGTATGCAGACGTAAAAAGAGTCTCATTGTCAGGTCCTAAGAAAAATCTGTAAATGCACATAGCGAAAAGATTAATGTAGTTTTTGGTGAATAAAAAAGCCCTGTTTTGCAACAGGGCTTTAATTTATAGATTAGTAGCGGCTGCGACTTCTACCGCGTCCACCATCACGACGATCTCCGCCACGACGTTCTGAGCGGTCACCACGATCGCGATCTGAGCCGCGTCTATCGCCACCACGTCTGCCGCCGCGATCTCTTGCTCCACGACGTTCACCACCACGACGATCAGGGTTTAATGCCCAGTCATCATCAGAGAGTGGGGCGAGAATAATACGCGCTTTATGGCCAGCTATTGTTTTACCTTTTAGTTTTTCGAGCACTTCTTCTGCAATTTCGCTTGGAATTTTAATAAAGGTGCGGCGTTTAATTACTTTTAATTTCTCAACGTCAGATTCAGTAATGCCAGCTTCTTGTTGAATGAAGTCAACGATGTCTTCATGACTAATACCATCATCGGTTCCTAGATTGATCATAATCTCTTGGAGTGCCGGGGTTTCATCATGGTCATTGGAAGAAGATGAAGAAGTTGGGGTTGCGCTAAATTGAGTTTCATCTTTTTTCGATTGAGCGAAGAACTTTTCAGCAACTAAAGAGCTTACTATTTCAGTGAGTTCTTCTTTGGTGTAGTTGCCAATTGCTTCTTTAAGCTCAACAGGGACATGCTGTTGTCCTTTATTGCTCAAATTTTGTAAATATTCAAATGCGCGTTTGATGTATACTTTTTGAATATCTTTGTTGCTTGGAACATCCAGTGGCATAACGGTTAATTTGAACTTACGCTCAAGCATTTTAAGATGACGTAATTCATTTTTACCACCGATAAAGGTAATTGCAGTACCTTCTTTTCCTGCACGACCGGTACGTCCAATACGGTGCACATAACTTTCTTGGTCATTTGGTAATGAATAGTTAATAACGTGTGTTAAATCAGATACGTCGATTCCACGGGCAGCAACGTCGGTTGCAACTAAGATGTTAAATTCTTTATTCTTAAATTTTTTGATAACTGCGTTACGCAACCCTTGGCTCATATCGCCATGCAACGCGTTTGCAGCATACCCAGCAGCTGCAAGTTTTTCAGCCAGTTCTGCTGTTAAAATCTTGGTTTGGCAGAAGATAAAGCCGTAAAATGCAGGAGTGCTGTCAATGAAGCGACATAGTGCTTCAAGGCGATTTTTCATGGGAACCATAACATAATATTGTTTGGTATTAGAGGTGCTCACTTGCTGTTTGCTGGCGGTCACACTAACAGTATCATGCATGTGTTCTTTCATAATGTTATTAATGCCAGGTTTAATCGTTGCTGAAAAAAGCCAAATTTGGCGTTCAGCAGGAGCAGCTTCTAAAATCTGATCCATCTCTTCTTTAAACCCCATATCAAGCATGATATCAGCTTCATCTAAAACAAGTGTTTTTAGGTTATTTAAAGAGAGAGTTTTGCGATTTAAATGATCATTTAAACGGCCGGGTGTTCCAACTACGATATGAACGCCGCGTTTTAAGGCACTCATCTGTTCTCTCATTGATGCGCCGCCGTAAACTGCCTCAACACTAATTCCCAGTGGTTGAGCAATAGGGCGTAAACTTTGTACGATCTGAACAACTAATTCGCGTGTGGGCGCCACCACGAGCGCTTGTAATTTTCTTTCATCCGCTTTGATACCTTGAACTAAAGGGATACCAAAAGCGAGGGTTTTACCGGTTCCGGTTTGAGCCTGACCCCAGAAATCAACACCCTTCGGGCTCAATAATAAAGGGATAGCCTTGCTTTGAATATCAGTTGGGGTTGTGATGCCTAATTTATCAAGAGCGGCAATAATTTGGGGATGTAAAGGGAGTTCCTTAAAGGAAGTAATCATAGAGAAAAACTCACGTATTAGGGGGTTAATTGACTGATGAACAGTCGCTTGCTGATAGCGGTTAACTACGATACTTATGCCTCTTGGCGATAGGGCATCGCTATCAGTGCCCTAATAGTATTAAATCTAACCATAATGCAGTTAGAAATTTTTGTCAAATTGGCCATAACGGTTAACAACGCGCTAGATGCCTTTTCCTATTCATTTTGGATTGAAGATTAACTAGATTGGGCGCCTCTTGACCTGCGAGTAAAGTTAAAATTTGTTACAATAGCCTGAATCGGCATCGCTGCTGTAGGCGGGACTAGCATAATAGCATGCGGAGCCGGGGGTGTGGGTATTGAGGGAGTCCCACTCGTAAGACGAGTTAGAATAGGAGCTATTCGCTCGTATAAGCTTCTTCGAGGTGAAGTTCTTGTTAACTCTGGGTCAAAGTGGTCAAAAGTTGCAGAAACAATACAGGGAACAAGAAAAGCAATCAAAAGAATTACGTTTTTTATATTGTTCATAATCTTTTTTTAGTTAAAAGTTAAAATAAGAGTGCCTTAGTATAACGGTAAAATGATTAATTTACATGCCAAAGTTCTGGATTTTTAACTTAAATGTCTTTTGAGCAATTCTTGAATAACTTTAGGATCGCCTTTGCCTTTTGTTTTTTGCATCATTTGGCCAATAAAGAACCCAAAGAGCTTAGCATTTCCCGCTTTGTAATCTGCAACTTGTGCTGAATTGGCTGCCAGTAATTCTTTCACGATTACTTCAATTTCATCAACTGAACCGATTTGCTCAAGACCTTTTTCTTTTACAATAGCTTCAGGATCTTTGCCTGATGTAGCCATCTCTTTAAAGACTTCTTGAGCTGCGCGATTGTTTATAGCCCCTTTTTCTAAGAGGTTTACGAGTTTTGCAAGTTTTTCTGGGGTCACTTTAAATTCTGCAAGTTGGATTTTGTGTTCTTTTAAATAGCCCATGACATCGCGTAAAATCCAATTCACAACTGCTTTACTTGTATTTAATGAGTTAGCTTGTTCGTAGTAATTTGCTAAATCAATATCATCGATCAAGATTTCTGCTTCGTAAGCTGATAATCCATTTTTAGTCGTATATCGCTCAAAACGGTCGTGGGGGAGCTCAGGCATTGTTTTTTTAGTTTCATCGATCATTGCTTGCGAAACTTCCAGAAGTGGCAAATCGGGGTCTTGGAAATAACGATAATCTGCAGCTTCTTCTTTGGAGCGCATCATGATAGTTTTTTTATTTTTGGTATCCCATAAACGTGTTTCTTGGCGAACTTTTTGTCCGCTTTCAAGCAATTGAATTTGACGTTCTATTTCATATTCAACTGCATCGCCGATGAATTTGAATGAGTTAATATTTTTTAACTCGCAACGGGTGCCAAGTTTTGTTTCAGTTTTCTTTTTAACAGAAACGTTTGTGTCGGCTCTGAAAGCGCCTTCTTCCATATTTCCTGAGCATATGCCTAAATATTGAACAATCAAACGGAGGGTTCGTAAATATGCTTTTGCTTCATACGTACTTGATATATCCGGTTGAGTAACAATCTCAAGAAGTGGTGTTCCGGTTCTATTTAAATCAACAAAAGAAGCGTTCTCTTGATCAGCATGAATATTTTTACCCGCATCTTCTTCCATGTGGATACGTATTAAGCGTACATTTTTAATTGATCCATCTTCTAAACGAATGGGAATCGATCCATTTGAGCAAATGGGATCTTCATTTTGGCTAATCTGATAGTTTTTTGGTAAATCGGGATAAAAATAATGTTTGCGCGCAAAACTGCATCGGGTAGCGATAGTACTTTTTGTTGCAAGGCCCGCTTTGATTGCATAATCAACTACTTTTTTATTTAATACTGGAAGCGAGCCTGGTTGAGCTGTGCAAATATTGCAAATATTAGTATTTGGAGTCTGTCCCGGTTGATTTGGACAAGGACAAAAGATTTTGCTATTGGTGGTTAATTGTACGTGAACTTCAATACCGATGGTTACTTCGTAATCCGGATAATGATCCAGGATTGATGGTGTTTTTGACATGATTTATTTTTTTTCTATTTTGTATTGATTGATGCTCAGATTTTTATCACTCATTAAAATAATTTTGCATTTACACATTTTCTCAAGAGACAAAATGGCATTGTATTCAACGCTGGTCAAGTGATTAAAGATTTCAGGACTTACGCGAATAGTTATTTCATTGCTGATTTTTTGATCCTTAAGTTTCTCTTGGATCTGTCGTAATAACAAGTGGCACTCAGTTTCGGTTGATTTAACATAGCCAAGTCCTTTGCAAGAAATGCATTTTTGCATCATCTGTTGTAAAAGAGTTATGCCTGAACGCTTACGGGTCATTTGTACAAGTCCAAATTCGGAGATCTTTAATACTACCGATTGGAATTTGTCTCTTTCGCGTAATGTTTTTTCAAAGAACTTAAATAACTTTTGTTTATTTGCGCCAGATGTCATATCGATAAAGTCGATAACAATTAAACCGCCAATGTTTCGTAAGCGTAATTGACGTACCACTTCTTGTGCTGCCTCAAGATTAGTTGCAAGAATGGTCTCTTCTAGGTTTTTTTTACCCGTAAATTTTCCGGTATTAACGTCAACAACGGTCATTGCTTCTGTCGTCTCAATAATGAGTGATCCACCGGATTTTAACGATACTTTCTTTTCAAGTGCCGCATCGATCTGTTTCTCAATATTAAAATGTTCAAACAGAGGTGAGGGGCCTTCATAGAATTTGACTCGTTGGCTGTACTCTGGAGCAACCGATTTAACAAATTTATAGATCTTATTAAGACCTTCTTTGTTGTCGG
The DNA here is from genome assembly GCA_964591235.1 of uncultured Pseudomonadota bacterium. Taxonomy (GTDB): domain Bacteria; phylum Babelota; class Babeliae; order Babelales; family Vermiphilaceae; genus BTUB01. The sequence goes on along the minus strand of CAZPZX010000043.1, from coordinate 2,593 downwards.
TAATTACTTGCTCAACATCATCATCTAAATGATCACGTACGATTTGCAGCGGAAGTTCTATATCTTGATAGATTTTTTCTTTAGGCTCAGCTTTTTTAAATCGATCTTGGACGTCTTGCCATGTCTCTAGCAAAAAGTTGATGTCTTTGACGATTTCATGATCTTGTCTGCTTTCGCTGGTTGTTCTTATAATCGCTCCCATCCCGTCCGGCAACGCTGATTTAACAACATTTTTGAGCCGTGAACGTTCTTCGCGATCTTCAATTTTTTTAGAAACACCTATACGAGGAATATTTGGCATCAAGACAATAAATCTGCCCGGCAAAGTGAAGCAGGTAGAAAGCTTAGCACCCTTTTCATAGACCGGTTCTTTGCTGACTTGTACCAGTATCTGGTCACCTTCTTTAAAGATTTTGCTAATATCGATCTGCTCGCGACGAATACGGGGCGCTGGTGCCTCCTCATCATCAAGCTGGGAATGTTTACTGATTTTTTCTATAGCCAGGTCGCGATCAATTTCAGAAATATGTAAAAAGCCGGCCTTTTCTTGGCCGATATCTACAAAAGCGGTTTGAATGCCGGGAAGCACTTTAGTGACTATCCCTTTAAAAAATGCTCTTTCTAAAGGATTCTCGGTATGGCCGGTAAAGTAGACGTTTTGAAGCTGTCCATCGGTGGTAATAGCAATACGCGTTTGCCACGGATTTTCATTTATTAAAATTTTTTTCATGTATTTTTTGCCATTTTAGAATTCTTTGTTCTTGTATAGGATAGCGCATTTTCCTGATAATGAGTAGAAAATTGGCTAAAATTGTGCTAAAGTCCTATGCCGTAAGAGAAAAAATACTATTTTTTATACATTCTCAACTAGGGAGTACTCATGAATAAACAATTCTTTTTGTTGCTATCTGTAATTGCGCTGGTTCCCGGCTGTTTCAATCGTCAAAAAAAAGCCGATAAAAGACCCGTAGATGCCCAAGAAATTATGACCGATGTGGACATTCCGGTATCGCAAGCAAATGTGAAGACCTTCTTTGATGAAGATATCGATGATATGGCTTTAGAAGACAGCGTTGCTGCAGGATCAACTGACGATGCCCAATATGCATGGATTGAAAAGTCTGCTCAGATTAATAAAGATGGTTTTAGAACCGTTTACTTTGATTTTGACAAGTATAGCATCCGTTCAAGCGAAAAAGATTCAGTTGCACAAGATGTAGCGCGTATGCAAAGTATGTTGGCAAAAGAAGGTCAAACCGGCAAACGTGTTAAATTCGTAATTAATGGTCACGCGTGTGATTCAGCGGGTAACCGTCAATACAATCACATCTTATCTGAAAATCGTGCAAAAACCTTAAAAGATTGTGCAGTAGCTGCTGGAATTCCTGCAGACAGAATCACCATCGTTGGTCGTGGATCAGACTTCCCTGCAATTGTTAATGGTAAACCATGCAGCGGAAATAGAGAACAACAAGCGCCAAACCGCCGCGATGAGATTCAAGTTATTGCAATGGCATAATAATGCGATTCTAAAATAAAACAAAAAGAGCCTGGATTTTTCCAGGCTCTTTTTTTATATAAAAGGAGATATTAATGAAATGCTGTGCGTTTTTTATTTTGATAAGCTGTTCTTGTCTGTTTGGTATGGAAAAGATAACGATTGTTCCGGAAACAGTCCTTATGTCGAGCGTGCCCTTAAGAAGAATGACGTGGTCGGCCCAACTTACCGATGGTCAAACAGTAAACGCAAGCTCTTGCTATGTCAGGAAAACTCGTCATGCCAAGCCTGAAGATTTTTTAAAAGTTACCTACGTTGGACGTATTGGCAGAAGAAGAATATATGATGATCAAGCAAAAGTATTAATTGAGAACTTAATTAAAGCACAAGCCTCAATTTCAAAAAGGATGATATGAATAAGATACTTTTTTTATTATGTACAGTGAGTATCTGTCGCGCAAAAGTCTATGATAGCAAGCGCTATGATAACCATACGCAAGCCGTAACCGCTATTGCATTTGATAAAGAAGGTAGATCGATCATAACGGGCTCGCTTGATGGTGTCATCTGCAAGCGTGGATTGGGGCAAGCATATGAAGGCAAAACAGTTGAAGGGCTCGGTCCGATAACTCATTTGGCGCGTATAGAAAAATATATAGCGGCGGTGCATGAAAAATGTGATTGTGGTGATGATAAAGTAAAACATCCACATCCGGAATTTTATAATATTGCAGATCTTTCATATAAATCATCAGGAGCATTGCAACGCGGAGGTCATGATCGTTCCATAGCAGCTATGAATGTTATTAATGGCAAAAGTATGGTAACGGTTGATACAATAGGAAAACTAGTTTTTCTTTATAATTGCATGAGAGTGGTAGTAATTGATTTTCCAATTGTGAATAGTCTAGTAAATGATCGTCTTCATGTTGCTGGTGTTGATCGTCTAACAAAAGCAAGCCCTTCGCGTATTATTGGTGCAAGTCATTTAAGCGACAGTTTGTACTATTTTGATCCAGAAATAGGTACATTAGTAAAGAAAAAAGTCATTGAGAAAGATACAAAAATAACTGCTCTTGCCGCACTAAAATCCTA
>CAZPZX010000042.1:6994-9300 GCA_964591235.1 uncultured Pseudomonadota bacterium | reverse complement strand
CCATATGTTTATAACTTAACTGAAGGTGGCGAGCACCCATATGAACTGTATTCATATGGAAGCAAACAAGGTAAAAATGCTCCAAAATCAGGCTGGATAGATGCTTGGAAAATCTAAGAGCGGATTTACTCTTATAGAGATTTTAATAGCGGTTGCCATAGTTGCTATAATTATGGCAATCGCTCTTCCAAATTTGCGCCGACTGACCCCGGGGCGTCCGCGCAAAGAATTTATTAATAATTTAAGTGTGTTAACTCAGTTTGCATGGAATAATGCATTAACTACGCGCAAAGTTCAGCAAGTTCATTTTGATTTTGATAAAAGAATAGTGAGCATTAAAGCAGCAACGGGCGCCGTTAAAGATGGAGAAAATGAATTTTTACCACTTAAAGCATCATATGTTAAAGCTCGTTTAACCATTCCAAAAACGATAGAAGTTAAAAATTTTATTATTGAAGGAACGGATCAATTTGGGTTAAGTTCCAAACGTTCAGAGGCATGGTTTTATATAGTTCCTGATGGTATGGCACAAACAGTTACCATCAATTTTATTGATAATAAAGACACGTTGCCTTCGGGCAAACCAAGGCCAGTAGGATTAGTGCTCAACCCGTTTAATGCGCGGTTTAAATTATATGATAGTTTCCAAAAATAATCGTGGCTTTACTTTGCCAGAAGTTCTTTTATCGGTTGCTATTGTTGGCTTAGCATTAACACCTATTTATTTAGGTCAGTCAGTTGCTATGCGCCAAAGTACTTTGTATAGCAGATTACTTGCACGGACCTTTGCAGCAAAAAAGATTTTAAGAGAAACAGAATTTGCTTTGCAGGATCCATTGCAGCCAATCAAGGTTGATAAAAAGATCGATAATCCCCCTACTACATTTGCATATGAACTAAAAAAAGCTCCCGAGCAATCATCCCTCAAAAAGTTTAAAAACGTTTGGATCGAGTCAGTCTCATGGCCCGATGAGCGTAATCCAAAACGTCAACAACGCATCGTGACTTTTATATTTAAACCGGAGCAAAAGAAAAATGAATAAGCCCGGATTTACCTTAGTAGAAGTTTTACTTGCCTCCGCTATCGCGGCAATTATGACCGGTTTATTATTTATGGTGGTTAGACAATTAAATAGTTCGGTGCCGGTTATTGATCGACGCGCTGATGTATATGAAAAAGCAGCAATTCTTAATGCACAGCTTGAGCGGGATCTTTCAGGCGTCACGGCTCCTCATGAGTTTTATGCACGTCAAAAAACGGCAAAAGATAAACCTGAGCAGCCTGCTTCAGCTGAGCAAAAAAAGACCGACGATCAAAAGAAAAGTGAAGAAGAAAAAAAGGCTAAAGAGACTCAAGAAACGACAACAGAACAAACTCCTAAAAAGCCATTAGAAAAAATTTTTTATAGCACGAATAAAGAAGGAATGCTTGATCAGTTAAGTTTTGTAACCACCAACCCATTACAAATCTATTGGGGTGAAAAATCAGGATCAGCAAAACCACGCATTGCACGCGTAATGTATAGCTTGCAAGAAGAAAAGAATCCACGAAATAATGCAAAAAAATCTTATCGCTTAGTGCGACAAGAATCTCCTTTGCTTGATTGGGATCAATTTAAAGCTGATCAATCAATTAAAGAATATACGCTTGCAGATAATATTAAATCGTTAATGGTTGAATATAGTGCCGTTGTTGTTCCTGAAGAAAAAGCGGGAAAGCCAACACAAGCTGAAGGTACTAAAGTTCCTGCAAAAAAAGAGATTGAAAAGAAAAAAGATTGGACCGGTAAAACTCAAGAGCAAAATGAGGGAAGTAAAAAATTACCATTAGCCCCGGGATTGGCACAGTTTGAGATCGCATTATGGGATCAAAAACAGCAGCGCTCAATTCCTTTTTCATTTGCCGTTAGTATTCCTGCCCAGCTTGAAGAAAAACGCTCTGAAGGGCCAGCATTGCTTGAAAAATTAAAAACGTTAGTTGGGCAAACAACTCCAACAACCCAGCAACCACAACAACCAACGTGGGCTCAACAGCAACGCCCTGCTCCAAATTTTAATTTCTCACAACCGAGGTTATGACCATGAATAAACAGCTAAAGCCGGGTTATATTTTAATGCTTACCCTTGCAACGATTGCACTCTGCATGTTTATCAGTTCGTATGTGTTTAATCGGGCGTTTGTATTTGATCGATTATCGCGCACCATGATAAATCGAGAAAAATCTCGTGCATTAGCCTACGGTGGGATTCAACTGGGCATGAGCCAATTGGCTGGTGGAGCAACAGAAGAGAAAGAACAAAAAGCT
>CAZPZX010000042.1:4124-6894 GCA_964591235.1 uncultured Pseudomonadota bacterium | reverse complement strand
AATTTTACCGGTTTTTCAAAAAGCTCAAAAATATCAGTTAAAACAAGCAGTTGAGGGTATTGATGGAGCAATAATGTTGGTTGTAAGTAGTGAAGAAGGAAAAATAAACATTAATCGTGCGTATGATTTTAATGCACACAAATTTTTAGGTGAAGGCCAGCCTAATGGCGACATGAAAGCCATGTTTAAAGAGCTCTTTGGCTTAATTAATCAAAAGCTAAAAGTTGACCTATTTGAAGATTTTGAAAAGTTTTTAAAAGAGCGAAAATATCCTCTCAATGATGTTACTGAACTTTTAACGATAAAAAGTTTTGAAGTATTCAGAAATATCGTTTTCTTTAATCCAACGGTCCAAGGCTTTGCAGATAAAATATTTTTAACCGATATTTTTACGGTCAACTCTTCTAAAAAAGAAATTGATCCGTGGTTGCTTTCTCATTCAATGAAACTCTTGCTGCAATTAAATATTAATGTGAATGCAGAAGATGTTATAAAGAATTTTAAGGAACAAGCGGATTGGAAAAATGACTGGGGTAAAATATTTACTCCCGTTTATGGGCGTGATTTTACAGCATTACCTAAATCGATTGCAGCGCTATTTAATCCTCAATTTAGTCCAAAAGTATTTTCTATTTTAAGTAATGCAACCGTTGCTCAAATTCCGGTCACTACCCTAGCAGTGGTCGAGCGGACTAAGCCAACGGCTGCAAATACTCCAGCACAAATTACGATTCGTGCAACTTATGCAATATGATCAATAAGAAATATTAAGACGTTTGCACAGATCATTAAAAGTCCAGCCTCCGGCTAAACAAAAAAGAGCTGCCAATACCATTTCTGTTTTAACAACAGGGTCATTGAAGGTATCGGACCATTTTTTATCATGGTCTTTTTTGTGTTGATATAGTATTTCTTCCACACATCGAATTCCGCAGGTCATTAATGCAACGCTGGTTATAAGCTCGCATTGAGCGATAGTTACTGGTTTAAAGTGCAACCAGTTAGTTGTGTGAATGTTGGTGCTGGTGAGTAAAAGAGTAAATAAGAATGCATTTTTTCGTGACATAATTATCTCCTGTATAGTTAGTGCATTGCTAATAAGTACTCTAGTATTAATTATGTAAAATTAACAGATTGATTATAAAATTTTTTTTTGATATGCAAATTATGCCATATCAACGATGCTTAAAAAATCTGCCTCATTACTAATTTCGCCGCGTGGTTGCTTATAATGAAATTTGGCAATCCAGGTATGAAATGCATTTTTTAAATAGGTAATACGCTGTAATCGTTCATTTATTTTATTAAATTTAATTTTGCTAAAAGGCACGATTTTGGTGATTCTTAAATAAGCCAGCCATGAATAGTAGTATTGATATGATTTAATCTGTTCTTCTTCTTTTTCTAATGCGAGCAAAAATAGGCTTAAGGGAGTCATAAGATCGTTTACCGTATCGGAATTGGTATATCTGCGATGGATCTCTTGTAATAATTCTTCTGCAAATTGTTCTTGGGGTATCGATAAGAGTTGATCAAGTGTGAGCTCTTGTCGCCATGATGACCATAAATCAGTTTGACCTAAATAACTATTGCCACTAATTATTATATAACAAAACATTGCATAGGTGAGTGCTGTTGATCCGAGTAATAAATGCCATTTATAATCGTTAAAAAAATTTTTGTTGAAATTGTTGAATTTATTTTTTAGGTTCAAATCTGCCAAAGCCTTGGATAGCGGAGTTTCTGTGGTGGTATGTGTATTTGCTTGCGAATTTGAAACACTCGTACTGTTGTTTGAACGTGCTTCATAAGCATTATTTACATACAGATTAAGATGTAAAGGCCCTTTTGGTGTATTAATCACATTAGATAACGGTGAAGTTGGGTGCTGAGAGGCAAAAGTTGTACTCGCTAACAATAATAATAAATATCTCATTGAATTCCTTAACGGTTGAAAATATTTTTCATATTTACAGTTTTAAGTAGCTCAGCAAGTTTGCCAAACGGGATTTGAGTACAAAGTCCCATGGTGCCGGCTGCAATAAGACCATTTTTTATTTTTGTGCCGAACGATTCTTCTTTTTTTGTAATAATAAGATGAATAACGTGAGGCTTAGGATCTCCAGAATAATTTGATGCGGAAGCACTATCTTTTTTTTCTACATCGTGAGAATTGGTAACATTTAAATGAATATTAATACCATCTTGGCTGACTACCGGAGTTGACGCAGCGCAAAGAAATGATGGTAAAACGATAATTACTAACAAAAATTTGCACATAATTCCCTCAATCTTTTTTATTGATTTAATACTGGCGAGTAATATAACATCAATACATAGAACTTAGTACTAATTCAAAAGGAGAAACAATGGTATATACCATTCCTTCGGTCGGTGCCATAATTGTATTACTTCTGGTAGCATATTTACTATTGGCAGCGCCAATCGGCAATACTCGTAGTTTATTAGTAACTCTTATTAATATCTTACTACTTGCGGTAGTCGTATATGTAATTTTAGGGTTGTTTCAGATTGTTTAAATGGTTTTAAGTGGAGGTTAAAAAACTTGTAAAGGATGAGCCATGATAAACATGCTCACCAATTTTTTTATAACTCAGTTGATTTGGAGTATAACTGCTGGGTTATGCCATGTTACGATTAATGCGTTAGTATTATTTCTTTTATTAAAACTATGGGACCACTTAAAAATTACTCATGCATTTTTATTAAGCATAGTTTTGAACATTGGCGCATTTATATTATTTATAGG
>CAZPZX010000042.1:0-4024 GCA_964591235.1 uncultured Pseudomonadota bacterium | reverse complement strand
GTATAAATGTGCGATTATCAAATATAAATAACGATTAATAAGATCCGTTATTTTAAGCAAGGGGGGAAATATGCTTAAAGGGATGGTACTATTTTTATTGTCTGTATTGCAGGCATTATTTTGTGGATATGCTATGCAAGACCATACCAAAACTCTTGCAGATAAAGCTGCTTTAGCGTTAGTAACTTCCCAAGCTCATTTAGCCCAAGTTCCGGCTACTATTCCCTCTGACATAAAAACACATTTAATTAATGCGCTTGCAAAAATGCATGGATATCCGGTCACGCTTCGATCTAAAGTTAAAAGTATAAAAAAAGGGGTATGTGTAGTTGAGGGAGATATTCATGATCATGCTGTTATTGCCGTTGATTGTGACGGCAAATTAATTGTTTGTGCTGATGATAACTTTACTGAATGTAGAGATTGGCAAACTAATACTGATCCCAGTGCCTTTGCATGGGATTATAATCGGGATTATATGATTATTGGAGAGCGTAATGGTCATGTAACGGTGTTAGATCATAAAAATAAACAGATTGTATCTCGTCAAAAGGCTCATCACGTTCAAAATTACCTCAATCAAGTAGAATCTTTAGCATTAAAAGATGATACGCTACTTTCAGCCGGTGGAGATGGATTAGTAAAACTATGGGATGCAAAAAACTACGAATTGAAAGAAGATTTTGCTTTTAAAGATCCGGTTAAAAATGCCCATTTAACACGCGCAAATCAGCTCATTACCGCTACCAAAACCGGGAAAATTCAGGTTACTGATGTTGAAAGGGGAACTTTAATTAGAGTAAATCAGATTCTTCCTGAATCGATCTCGCGAATGAAGCTTTTGCAAGATCCTCACGTTGTTCTTATATCGCATTGTAATCGAATTTCCGGGTATGATATACGACAAGCGAATTTAGCTTTTTCAGTTCAAGCGCATGATGCGCCCATTACGACTCTTGATGTTCAAAGCGTAGAACAATTTGCTTCCGGTTCTTTTGATAAAACCGTGAAAGAATGGGATGTACGCATATTACGAAACGTTGCAGATTTAACAGGCCACGAGGAATGGATACAATCACTCTCTCATGGTCCTGATTTTTGGATTTCTGGATCCCGTGATACAACCATACGCATCTGGAAAAGAAAACCTTTACAAGAAATATACAATTTGAGTATCCCTCTAGCACTGCAAAAATGAGCTTTACCGATTAATGGATCACTTTTTACAGCTCTTTAATTGCTTGTACCGTTTTGATTTCAGCATAATTGTTTGTATGTTCTTGGAAGCCGAGTGAAATAATCTGATCAATGAAGTCCATTGGTTTAATACCGATTTCAGCAGCTTGATGGAAAATACAGGTTGCAGGAGTCATTCCTGGCAGGCTATTTATTTCCAAGATAACAATGCGTTCTTTTCCCGTAGGGCTTTGAATTGCTGTCTGATAAAAACAATCGATGCGTGAATATCCTCTGCCACCCACCGCTTTAAATGCATTTTCGATTGTTTTTTGTACCATAATTAAAGTTGATGCAGGCAATGGTGCAGGTGTTTGGTTTTCTCCCGCACCCGGTAAAAACTTTTCTTCAATCGATAGAATCTCAGTTGCGCAGACTGCTTGTGAAGGTGGTAATGCTCGAGGATTTTCATTTCCCAATACTCCGACCGTTAACTCCATCCCAATAATGCATTCTTCAATAAGAGCAAAATCTTTTGCTTGAGAAAAAATTGTGTTTAAACAATTAATAATGTCATTCGAAGTTTTTGCTTTTTGTACCATAACACTGCAGCCATCATCATGTGGCTTAATAATAACTGGTAATGCAAGAGAGTTAACAATAGTTTCGATTACGTTATTAGGATTGCTCTCCCATTCTTCTTTAGAAAGTAAAATGCCACGGGGAACTTCAAATCCTTGTGCCGCTAAAAACTGATTTGTTTTGTATTTATCCATGCATAAGGCGCTGGTTAATACTCCCGAACCGTTATATGGAATACCAAGCATTTGCAATGTGCCTTGCACTGAACCATTTTCTCCCGGCCCTCCATGCAAAGCGATAAAAATAAAATCAAACTGAGTTGATAAATCATGCCACAATATTTTGGTGTTTTTGTCGACCGCTTGGTCAATTTCATGAGTTGAGTTAAGCACTAATTGCGCTTGCGTTAAGGGAAATAACTCCATTTGGGCCGAAACAAAAAGTGGCGTTGCTTGATATTTATGTGGTGATAATTTGTACATAATATTCCGACCAGATTCAAGCGATATTTCCCGTTCGTTGGATGGTCCACCTAATAAAATACCAACACGAATTTTTTTTGTATTCATTTGGATTGCTTCTTTCTGTTCTTGCATAACAATTGGTGCCAACATACCGTAAGATTCAAGTTCTGTTTCAATCAAATGATTAATAATTTGTGTGTGACTCATTTGTTCAAATGCCGCTTCGCGGAATAAAAAGCTATTGGGTGCAGCGCCCGAAAAAGAGTTTGGATCAATAATTACCACAGAACCGTCTTTTCTTAAAAAACCGTCGATGCGCGCCATGTTAGTTAATGAAAGTGCTTTCATGGTTGCAATAGAAGCTTGCTTTATTGCTTCAAGATCACCTTGGTTACAACGTGCCGGGGTAAACTCTATTGCCTTTCCGGGCATATATTTTTGTTCATAATTAAATATATGATCTTTATGATCTGCCACAATTTCAGTAGGCGCTAATGCACGAATAGTATTGGTAGCGTAATCAGTAATCGTGATGCAGGTAAATTCCATTCCTTCAATTTTTTCTTCAATTAAAACTGTTTGTGGTTTTTTATTTACAAAACACGCTTTAGTAAGAGCAGCTTCTAATTCATTTTCATGATGTACCACGGTGACGCCAAAGCTGGAGCCTTCTTTGTGTGGCTTAACGACACACGGAAAATTAATTTTTTTTAATTTTAACTCTTGTAAAATTATTTTTTCTTGTGCTTTGTAATGAATGATCTGTTCAGGATTTAAAATAATATCCTCAGGAACTGCAATCCCTGCGATTTGCAAAAATTTTTTCTGCATGGCTTTATCCATGCTCAAAGCGCTGCCAAAAACTTTTGACCCAAAATAAGGGATACCTAAAATTTCCATTAATCCTTGCATCGTCCCGTCTTCTGCAAAATGACCATGCATAGCGATGTAAATAAAATCAATCTCTTTTTTGAGATTGTCCCATTTAATTGCTGTTGCTTCATTAGCTAAACGATGTTCAAAATCTGAAATTTTTCCACGATGCAAAAAATGCCAGGGTAAAATATACAGTTTATTGTCAGGAGTTTGAAACAATGGAGTTATTGCATATCGTTGTGTATCAAGATGATCACAAATAGTGCGGCCTGAATTGAACGAAACTTCTCTTTCAATCGATTTACCGCCCATTAAAACGCCGACGCGAAGTTTTAACATAAGATTCATTCGTTTTTTTTTGTGTGAAGAAAATTATTATTGATAATTAATGATACTCATGCATAGCTTCAAGTGCAATCAAAAAATTATTTAAATCCAAAAAAACATTCTGCTTCTGCTAAAGCAATATACCAGTCAATGCGCCAATCTATTAATCCTCTTTTTTTTGCTTCTTTAAATAATGTTAATGCTTGAGAAAATTGATCATTTGCTAAGCAGACTAATCCTACCCAGAGTGGAATATGACGTGATAATCCGTGCTGCTGACTCCATTGCTCGATCCATCGATTTCCCAAGTCAGCAATATTTTCTCTTTCATTATTTTTGGCTAATGCAATACAAAGTTCTGCTTTTAAAACTTCTTCAACATCATAATTTTTGCCATCGTATAAACAACTAATTGTTATTGCGTGTACGAGCGGGGATACTGTTATATTTTCTTTTTGAGTAAAAGCGATCAGAGTGTCGTAAATTACTGCGCACTGATAAGATGAATTTATTTCTAATATTTTTTCAACGATCGTATTTAAAGTAGGATAGCCTTCAATAAAAGTGCCTTTTGGATCATTAATTGGTTGATAAAACAT
>CAZPZX010000041.1:0-9724 GCA_964591235.1 uncultured Pseudomonadota bacterium | reverse complement strand
CATTTTTTAATAATTGATATTCTTTATGATTTGCTACGTGATCAATTTTATATTTTTTATCTGCTTCTTGTTGATCGAGAATTTTCATCTCAAGCTCTTGCGAATCAACCTCTTTTTTCATGTCATGAAGCTTGTTTTTTACTAATTCTAATGCGTGTTGAGCAGTTGCTTCTTGGGCGCGATTGTCTTTGTTATTTTTTTCAAGAGAAGCGATTAATGCATTTAGAGAATTGATTTTCTGATCGACTTGCACGAGCGCAATAAACTGTTCAAAGGGAGTTCCATTCATGCTTTGTTCTCCATGCGTTTAAAAGCTCGTTTTATACTTCTTATAAAGCTACCAGGCCTATGACAAGCGAATCCTGGTGGGCCCACCTGGACTCGAACCAGGGACCTCTCGGTTATGAGCCGATTGCTCTAACCGACTGAGCTATGGGCCCTTATAAGCTCTTTAATGGTAAGGGAAAATAGATGGTTTGTGAAGACACCAATATGAATTAATTGTAATTATCTATGATAATCAGCGACAGATGCCCTTACCAAGATTTAACCATTTTTAAAACTTCCTCCTCACGTTGCGGCTCAACAACGGGCAATTCCATAATTATTGGGATATTTTGCAATAATAGATTTCTCGTAAATAGTTCAAGACTTGAAGTCAGTAACCCCTGGCCAATCATTTCATGCTTATCGATACGAGATCCTTTTAACTGCCCCGTATCATTCAGATGAATAAGTGCTATGTTTTGTAAATCCATTGTTGTATTGATTAATTCAATAAACTGTTCTTGCTCTACTGCATTACTAATGTCATATCCATACGAATGAGCATGAGCAGTGTCTAAGCAAAAAAGTATTTTTTCGGGCTGATCGAGTCTTTCGCGCAAAAGCGCGAAATCATGCAGATCTCCTCCAATAGAAAGACCAGCATGTGCGGTATTTTCTAAAACAATTTTAATATCTGATTCAGTCTTTAAAATCTTATTAAGATTTTTGGCGATAACCCCGATCCCGTCCCGTTTATTTTTTATTTTTTTTGCTGAACCTGGATGGAGAATAATATGCGTAAATTCTAACTTTTTTGCTAATTCGATTTCACGTAAAAGAATTTTATTTCCTGAAGTATAACTTGCTAAATTGATCCAATAAGATCCATGAAGAAACAGTTGCTGAAAATAATGCCGTCTTTTTAAAAATTCTTTTATCTCTTGTTCATCGGGACGAATAAATTGATTGGTTGTTTGATGTATAAAAAAACATTGAAAAATAGGCAATCCTAATGTTTGTGCACGATGCGCAACATCAAGTAATGTTGAATTAAGACGTATATGTAAGCCAATCTTTCTCATATGTTTTACAGTATTTTTTCTTGAAGTAGCGATAGATCAAAATAATGCTTTAATAGTTCAATTACTTCTGTTTTTAATCGTAATAATCCCGCAGGGCTATCAGACTCAAAACGAATACTTAAAGCAGGCTGCGTATTTGATGCACGAATACTCGTCCAGGCATAGGGCAATGCAACACGAATACCATCAATCGTATTTACATCTGCTTGCGGATTGTTTTGATATATTTTTAACAAATAATCAACAATCTCTTTCTTGTGCTCTTCGGCACAGGCAAGTCTAATCTCCGGCGAACTGTAACGTTTTGGAAATATTTTTATGAGTTCATCCAATGATTCACCCGTAATTACCAAAATTTCAAATAATCTGAGCATTGCATAAATGCCATCATCAAAACCTAAATACCGATCATCAAAGAAAAAGTGACAACTTAATTCGCCACCCAAAAGCGCTTTATGCTTGTGCATCTGCTCTTTAACAATCGAATGGCCACATGCAGACATATAACCGCGTGCCTTCCATTTTTCAAGTAATTCAATAAGCCCCGATGACGCTTTCACATCAAATACTACGCCTGCACTCGGATGTTCTTTTAAAACCTCATGTGCAAATACTGCCAGTAATTGATCCCCGGGAACTAAAAAACCGGATTTAGTCATCGCACTCATGCGATCACAATCTCCATCAAGTCCCACTCCAACCTGAGCCTGAGTAGTTGCTAAAGCCGCTTTTACATCTTTCATATTTTTTTCTACAGTCGGGTCAGCTTCATGATTGGGGTAATTACCATCAACTTCCATGCATAATGGCTGAATATACTTCCAATCAAACTTCTTAATAAGCTCTGGCAAAATAGTGCCACCTACACCATTTCCACTATCAATAATAGCATGCAATGGCATATTTTTTAAACGGGGAAAGTGATTAACCATCCAGTTTACATAGTCTGGAATAAGCGGATATTCCTTTACGTACCCTGAAACCGAGGCTAATGCAAGAAATTGCTGACTTTTATAAATATTTTTTATTACCTCTATCTCTCTGCCCCAAACCGCTTCATGTCCTAAACATATCTTAATGCCATTGTATTCTTTAGGGTTATGTGAGGCGGTAATCATAAGACCTGCTTGAACAGGTAGCATATGCAGTCCAAAATAGAGAACTGGCGAAGGACAGATGCCGATATCTATAACATCAAGACCAGAATCAATGATCGCACGTACCATTTCATGTTTGATTGAGGGCGAACTTAGTCGTCCATCTCTTCCAACGATGATTGTTTTTAACTGCGGATTTTTCTGCACAAAGTAAGTAACTAAAGCACGTGTTAAATTATGCGTTTCTTCAACAACAAACTCCGAAGGTACTTTGCCTCTAATATCATATTCACGAAATATAGACTCGTGCATCTGCTCCCCTTACCATTGTTATTCTTGTACGCCCAAAAGCTCTACATCAAAAATAAGTGTGGCATTTGGTGGAATTACCGCACCAGCACCACGTGAACCATATCCTAATTCAGCAGGAATTACCAATCGGCGTTTTTCCCCAACTTTCATTCCCATAACGCCTTGGTCCCATCCTTTAATTACTTGGCCAACGCCAATAACAAATTGAAATGGAGTACCACGGTCCACACTGCTGTCAAATTTCTTTCCGGTAGTTCTATTACCTGCAGCATCTTTTTCTTCTAACCAACCGGTATAATGAACCGTTACTACTTTACCTTTTTGTGGTGATTTAGCTTTAGGGTCAGTTGCAGCTTTCAAAATCTGTGTTTCTAATTGAGCTGACATAGTATCTTTCATAGCTTCTTTCGTGGTTACAGGAGTACATGATGTTTTACAATCTTTACGTGTCGGACAACATGAGTCGGCCATTAACGCATTACTTACTAATAAAGTGAGTGCTAAAGGCATTACTAATACTTTCATAAGATCTCCTAAAATGGTGTACATATTTAGTAAGTATTATAGCCAATTTTTTTAAAGCAGCCTACGTAGAAAATGTAAGAACTATATGTTCCGCTTTAATAACATCGTTATTCGCTTTTGTTCCTTGATTGTAGGTGCTTTATCAAGAATCATTTTGATGGCTTCTTTTTTTTCGTCAGATGATAAATTACTATTGTTAAGGATATTTCGAGCTGCCGAATAACCCGCCCAACTGTGTGGCAATTCAGGATTAAGCAATATAGAATCATGAATCATATGCGTAATTTCCGAAAAACTCTTTGTTTTAAACGTACTATCAAATTGTCGAGCATTTTTTGCGGTTATTTTAGTTGCATGAATCTCTGCTTCAAAAGAAATCAATATTATTGATGCGAGAATAAACCTTTTCATACTAAATCCTTATTTTATTAGATTCATCGATTAAAATCTAAAATTAGCTTATTTAAGTTGAAGCTTGTTAACAACAGCCTGTCAAAAATTTAAATACCAGCTATAATGTGAGCAAACTAATAATAAGTGATATCCAATGATTCCGTTAAAATTACAAATTAAGAACTTTTTAAGTTATGGCGCTGAAATCCAAACCATCGATTTTGGTACCTATAATCTGATTTGCTTGTCAGGCAAAAACGGTCACGGTAAATCTGCATTACTTGACGCTATAACCTGGGCACTTTGGGGCCATGCACGAAAACTTTCAGGAACGGCAAAGGCTGATCAAGGACTTTTACGTTTAGGCCAAACACAAATGATGGTCTGCCTAGATTTAATCTGCAATAATCAGCATTATCGTATTAGACGTGAATTCATGCAAACCTATGGCAAACCGGTTACGCTTCTCGATTTTGGATTGTTAGAACCTAACACTGAACGCTATGTATCTTTAACGGAAAAAACCATTCGCGATACTCAGGCCAAAATAGATTCAATGCTTCATTTAACGTTTGAAGCATTTGTAAATTCTGCGTTTTTACGCCAGGGTCAGGCTAATGAGTTTTCAAAAAAATCACCTAAAGAACGTAAAGAGGTTTTAGCTGCGATTTTAGGAATCGATCGCTACGAATCAGTTAGAAAGCTAGCCAGTGAACGAATCCGCCAAATCGGAACTCAAAAACTTCATTTAGCAAGCATTACTCAAAAACTTGAACAAGAACTTGCGCAAGGTCCAACTATCACGCAACAATTGTTAGAACTACAAGAACAGCAAAAAAATATCGCTTCTCACGAACAACAATTATTAACAAATCTTAAAAAATGCGATGAAGAACTTCAGCAGCTAATCAATGAAAAACAAAAAATTGCAATGCTTGAATATCAAGCAGCACAATTATTGCACGAGCAAGATGCTGCGCGCGTTCAATTAATCGAATTATATAAACAATGGCGCACCGTTCATAAACATTTGCTCAACCAAAAAAACTTTACCCATCTTGAAGAGCAAAAAAAGGTAATCGTGGATGCTATTGCCAAACATCAGCAATCACTGCAAAATCAATTAACACTCAAACAAAAACTGCTGGCTGTCAAAGAACAATATGCACAGCGCATAGCTAATTTCAATCAAGAAAAAGCAGCTCTGGTTACCGATAAAAAAATAGCACTTGAACGATTAAGCCTAGAAAAAAAACAATCAGAACAGGTTATTCAAAATTGTCAGCAATCTACTCTTAAAATCCTAGCATTACTGCAAGCAGCATCTCAAGAACTTGCAAACGTAGTGCCAAGCAATAATGATCTTCCAAATATTCTCAAAAAAACTGAACAACAGTTCGAGAAAAGAAAAGAGCATTATCAGCGCTGGATTGCTCAGGCAAATATGCTTAATACTGAGATACAAACTGCTGATCAGAAAAATAGATTAGTGCATGATGAAGAAGCACCAAGTTGTCCTTTGTGCGAACAAAATTTATCCGCTTCGCGAAAACGATTTTTAAAGAAAAAATTTGAAGCAGATATCTATTTTCTTAAAAGAAAATTTATGCGTTTGAGTTCTTTAATAAAACTATTAAAACCTGTGTTGATCGATCAGCATGGGCACTTGGAAATTCTAAAAAAAACACATCAAGAACAGCAAATGCTGATTGTAAAACAAGAAGAAATAAAAACCAGAATTCATCGATATGAAACTGAAAAATTAGAAATGGCTGCTGAAATCACTAAGCACCAAGAACTGATCTCAATCATATCGACAACATTAGAAACAGAATCAGCTGCACTCGCAAAAACAATTGAAAATCAAAAGATTGAGCTTGAGAAAGATTCTGTATACCAAGAATTAACCCACGCAATTGCTACCATTGAAAATCAACTAAAAAAAGATACCTATAGTCAAGCAGCACATGAAAAAACAACTCAAGAGTTAGCAACCATAGAGCAACAGATCGTTCTTTACAAGGACATTCAAAATCAGCAATTATTTCAAAAACAAAGAAGCAAAACAATATCTGATTTGTGTAAGCAATTAAAGAACATGAAAAAGCAACATTCTCTCTTACTCAAAGACTGCACTAAAAAAGATTTTTTACAGATTTCTGAAAACAATATAATAACACAAAAAAAAGCATTACTCGATCAATGCAATACGCTCAATAAAACCAAAGAGCACTTGCTTGAACAAAAAGGCAGTTTAGAAAATCAAAAAAACAAACTCGATCAAACGCGCCAAGAACATTCCCAAGCACAAAAAGAATTAGCACAGTATTCACGCACCATTGATGATTATCAAGCAATTGCACAAGCAACCGGCAAAGATGGTATCCAAGCTCTTCTGATTGAAGATGCCATTCCTGAAATTGAACAAGAAACCAATGATCTGTTAGCAAAACTCACTGATAATCAGACACAACTTTTTATTGAGTCTTTACGCGATTTAAAAAAAGGTGGCACCAAGGAAACGCTCGATATTAAAATATCCGATGCAAACGGCATCAGGCCTTATGAACTATTTTCAGGGGGAGAAGCATTTAGAATCGATTTTGCACTCCGTATAGCAATATCTAAATTATTGGCACGTAGATCAGGAACAGCACTCCAAACGCTCATTATTGATGAAGGGTTTGGTTCTCAAGATGAAGAAGGATTATCTGCTATCATGGATTGCCTCTATAAAATTCAAGAGGACTTTGCAAAAATCATCATCGTTTCGCATTTACCCAGCATGAAAAATCAATTTCCTGTTCATTTTGTAATCGAAAAAGGACCTCAGGGAAGCGTTGTTGAAGTTATGGAACAAGGATAATAAATGAAAAAAAATATTTTCTTACTATTCAGTTTTTATTGTATACCAATGCTTTCTAATCCCTATCCCAAATCATTGAGTCATCAGCTTAAAAACGTCTTTCTGACATACGGAAACCATATGATATTGGAGGCCGCTCATGCGGCAGGGCACAGCTTAACTGCTCAAATAGGATTAGCACTTAATTTACCTGAGACAACTGCTGGAAAAGGCAGTATCACCTATGCATTGTATCTGGCTCCAACAATCAAATTGCCATTAGGCATTCAAGCAACATTTCCTGAATTCAAGAACAATACATTCATGCAATTTGTTGATCTATCTGGCCCTGCAGCAGGATTATTGGCTTGTTATTTAAAACTTAAAATTGCCAATATTTATTCCGAATATTCATCTAAAAAGACTTTTATACAAAATATTAAAGACGGATTAGCAAAACCGTTTTATAAAGGTCATTCTAAATCTACTCTAGCAATTGTTGGTTTACATACCTTGAAAAATTCTTGGCAAATTATACCCGGAAATCACACTTCATATGTTAATAAATCATGAATCAAAAACAGTTATCTTTCATATTAATGATTGTAATACTAAACAATATAAATGCATCAGAAAATCCTGACTTTTCAGCTCGTTTATATCGAAAGATAGGACACGCAACTGGTTTTAGCGCAAGCTTTCTTGCTACATGCATTGCAAATCATACCTTCATCCACAATATTGGACATGGATTAACACTCAACAATTTAGTAAAGAATAAAAAGAAAGTCACTTTAATCGATTTGATTGACGGAAATGTTTCCTATCCCAAACAGAGCTTAAGTAAAAAAGAAGAGATCATTTATTATTTAGCAGGGCCTATTCTAGAACTCGGATTTAATTATGCATACTATAAACTCATGCAAAAAGTAGCCGATCGGCATCCTGTTTTTAATGGTTTTAAATGTGCCGCAATAGTTGGAATGGCAGAAGCAATAGGATCACTGGTGCCTTTAAAATTATATGCACCTACTTCCCAACATGCCATTAAATCCGATGGGTATTATATACTCAAAACTTTGGATTCTAAAAATTGGTTCTTAAGAAAATATTTAAGAAGTTTCAAACCATGATCTATTTATTAACCAAAAAGAATAAATTAAAAGCCACTTACTAAAGTAGCAAGTGGCTTTTAATTTATTCTATTGCGATCACTTCTTTAAGTTCAGGAAGCTCAGCTCGTAAAGCTTCTTCTACCCCTAACTTAAGTGTGTATCCGGATATGGGGCAACCAACGCACGCACCATGCATTTTAACATACACGATGTTATCTTCGTACTTAACGAACTCTATATCTCCACCATCACTTAAGATCATGGGACGAAGCTGATCAAGCACTGCATTGATTGTTGCTATGGTCTTTGAGCAGACCATGACGCATTATACCCACTCAAGACGTGCAACTTCAGCGGTATCGCTCATACGTTTACCCATAGGGATAACGCGTGTGTAGCCACCCGGACGAGTTGCATATTTTGGTGCAATTTCAGTAAAGAGTTTGATTAACGCTTCTTCTTTGTAAGGTAAAATAGCTAATGCACGACGGCGTGCATTAAAATTGTTACCTTCACGAGCTAACGTTACCAGTTTTTCTGCAAAACGTTGTACTTCTTTTACCGTAGCTTTTGTTGAAGTGAGTGATCCATAGGTAATCAAGTGAATAACTTGATTACGCATCAATGACTTTTTGTGTGACGATTTAACGTTTAATTTTCTTCTACCGTTTTGGTGTCTCATGGTACAGCCTTCATGCATGATATCGTGTGCGCTTATTACACACACGAATCATGTGTTTTTTACTTATTCTTCTGTAGTTTGTTCTTTTAATGCTTTTTTAAGCTGTGATTCTTTGATGTTCATACCAAAAGAAAGTCCGAATGCTTTCATGCTTTCTTTTACTTCGCTTAATGATTTACGACCAAAGTTTTTAATTTTGAGCGCTTCATCTTCGCTTAAGTTTACTAAATCAAGAATGGTTTTTATTCCAGCATTAATCAAACAGTTGTGTGCTCTTACTGAAAGTTCAAGCTCTTCAATTGGCTTTAAAAGTAATTCAGGAGAAAGACCTTTTACACCTAATTGCTCAAGTTCAACCGGTTCACCGGCACTGTCATCTTCAGTAGTTGCTGAAATTTGATTAAATGGAATCTCAGAGCTTGCCAAGAAATGTTCTAATTGTGTACGTAATACTGATACTGAATAATGAACTACATCGAGTGGATTTTCAGAACCATCAGTGTGAATACGTAGGGTTAATTTATCGTAGTCGATATCTTTACCTACACGTGTTTTTTCGACATCGAACATTACTTTGCGAATCGGAGAGAACATAGCATCGATATAGATGCGACCATCTTCTTGTAATGCTTTATCAACAGGCCATTGAGCAGGTTTGTACCCACGACCAGCTTCAACAAAGAATTCGATATCAAGTTCGCCACCTTGTGATACATGTGCAAGCACAAGATCTTTGTTTACTAATTCAAGATGTTCATCAGCCTTAATATCAGCAACCGTCGCAACTGCTTCGCCCTTGACGTTCAAATGCATTTTGCCAGGTTTGCCTTCTTTATTGCGGACTACAATATTTTTAATATTTAAAATCAATTGCATCACATCTTCTTCAACGCCAGGCAAAGAAGAAAACTCGTTGTTAACCCCTTTAATAACGATTGAAGTTACTGCAGACCCTTCAACGCCTGCATATAAAATGCGACGTAATGCATTACCTAAAGTAATACCAAAACCTGGTTCTAACGGTTGTGCAATTAATTCACCATAGGTTGGTGTTAATTCTTTTTTATTCCAATTCAATTTAGGAATTGTTAATGGTCTATATTCTTTTTTTTCCATTTAACCTCCGCGGCCACAAAGCAAGTAAATCACCGTATCACACACAACAAAAACAATTACTTAGAATACAACTCAACAATCAAGTGCTCTTCAATAGGAACTTGAATATCGGAACGAACCGGATTTCTTAAAACGCGGCCTTTACGATCATTTTTATTCAACTCAAGCCATTCAGGTACCTTAATACCAATGTTGAGTCGTTTATCGACTACTTGCTCTAAGAACATTTTCTTTTCAAGAGTCTTAGGATCAAGTGAAACTTCATTATTTACCGCAACTAAGAATGACGG